>DLUN01000216.1:0-22070 GCA_003444615.1 Syntrophomonas sp. | reverse complement strand
AGAACGGATGGCTGGCATATGGCACACCATGCCAGCTTCCTCAGTCTGACTCTGCCAATCTAAAAGCTGATGCAGCTCTTCACGGGAAAAGCGCACAAAAGATGGATTATTGGCAATAACGTCTTCGGGGCCGGGATAATGGATTATAAAAGCAAACTTATTGGTGGGTTCACCAGGCTCTAAACGGGATGCTATGATACTGCGGCTAGAACTACGATGATCAGCTATGTTCTCCGGTGTTGAATTATCCCCGATTAGGAAGCGATACAACAAAGCATAATCCCGGCGGAACAAAATTTCACAGACCGTCTCAAGCGCATCCATTACCTGGTCGATTTCTTCTAAAGTGATGGTGAGGGTAGGCTCCAGACGCACCGTCATAGGGTTGTTCAAAAAGGGCACCAAGCGAATACGGTAGACGTTTAACAGAAAGCCAGCTAACAGAGCCGTAAAGCCTCCCCGCTCGCACATATAAGCCATATCAAATGAACCGCAATCATCTAGATCATAGAACTCTATTCCCACCATTAAGCCCTGACCCCGAACCTCTTTAATAATGTCCGGGTAGTTTTGCCCCAGTTGCAGGGCCCGGTTTAGCAAGTAATCGCCTTTTGCTGCCACCTCTTTGATAAGTTTTTGATCATCTTTCAGCAGTTCATCAATCACCGCTGAACCCACTGCACAGGAGAGATTGTTGTTGGCAAATGTAGAACTGTGCAGTGAGCCAAAATCATCATTGTAAATTCGGGGTGAACTTATGCATACTCCCAAAGGGATCAAACCGCCCCCCAAAGCTTTTGCCAAGAGCAACACATCAGGTTCGATACCTTCATGATCACAGGCAAACATTTTCCCCGTACGCCCCAGACCAGTTTGTATTTCATCCACAATAAAAACTACCCCGTGTTGTCTGCATAACTCTTGTGCCTCCGCCAAATAACCGGGCTGGGCAGGAATGATGCCTCCTTCTCCCTGCACCGGTTCAACTATAAATGCGGCTATATCGGAATTCTTTTCTAAAACATCAGCTAAGGCACTGGAATCATTATAGGGAATGCGGATGAAACCCTGCACCGGTGCCCCAAAAGGAGTCTGATAGACCTCCCGGCCGGTAGCAGATAAGGCCCCCAAGGTCTTGCCGTGAAAGCTGCGCTCGGTAGATACGATAGTGAGCTTTCCTGTGGCTGAACGAGCCAGCTTAATAGCCGTTTCAACTGCCTCCGCCCCACTTTGACAAAAGGTACAATAACAAAGATCTCCTGGGGTAATTTGGGCCAATTTATTGGCTAAAGCCAAAGCCTCGACCGGCAAGGATGGCTGCACCAAACTGGGAATTCCATTAGTTTTTACCCGTTCCAAAGCCTCCCAGATAACTTCCGGATTATAACCGAAAGGTACCGCCCCATACTGAGCAATAAAATCCAAGTAGCGGTTACCCTCTTTATCTATCAAATAGCTGCCCTGACCTGATACATACTCTTTATCAAGATGGAAGGTAGTCAACATCTTCGCCAGCGTAGGGTTTAACAAATCTGTGCGTGTTTTTTGCATATATTATCCTCCTTGCTTGTGCACATCTTTGTGCAACATAGCGAGCTATAACCATTTTATAAATAATTGCCCACTTGTCAATGTAAAATACCAAATATTTAGACTCACAGGTGGTGGGAGTCTTTTTCTCACATAATTGCTCCTGGTAAGGGAAATATTAAGATTATAATCACAGCGCCTGGTCAAAAGGGAGGTGTTTTCAGTGGCAGATAACGAATTGAAAACGGAAGACGGTTATGATATTGGTACTTTTCACTTCTTAAAAACCGGCTGGTGGATATTTCATATATTAGTTATTGCCGCCGTATTCTACTTGGGGTATTTATTTGGCGACAGTATATTTTAGAAAATGCGAAGGGGGCTCTCCTAGGAGCCCCCTTATCATACCTTCTACCATTCAGGAGGTAGTTGTTTTAATTGGGCCAGGTTGAACACCGGGCCGTCCAGACAGATATACTCACTGCCTATATTACAGCGGCCGCATTTACCTATACCGCATTTCATACGCATTTCCAGAGTGGTGATAACCTGTTCGTCATTATACCCCATCTTTTCTAAAGACTGCAGAGCAAACTTTATCATAATGGGCGGACCGCAGATTACCGCGATAGTACCTTCTGGACTGGGGTTCAGTTCCTCAAGATAAGCGGGCACAAACCCCACATGACCATCCCAGCCTTCTTCAGGATTATCAATGGTTACATAAACTTCAGTATCCTTTTCCTGAGGCCACTTTTCAAATAATTCGTCTTTGAAGCACAGGTCCGCAGCACTACGGCTTCCGTATAGAATAGTAATCTTGCCATAGTCTTCCCGGTGCTTGAAGCAGTATTTAATGAAAGAACGTAAAGGTGCCAGTCCAATACCGCCAGCAATAAACAGCATATTCTTGCCTTTGCACTCTTCCACTGGAAAACCATTGCCGTAAGGGCCACGCACTCCTAACTTCTGGCCAACCTCGATCTTGTGCAGTTCATCGGTCATTAGGCCGGTTCGTTTGATAGCAAACTCCAGATGGTCATTCTCTTCCTGCCAGGAAACCGAGAACATACCTTCCCCTACTGGCACCAGAGAAACCATGGCCAGTTGACCGGGCATAACATTAAAGGGTACTCCATTCTCACTGCGTACATAAAAGTTCTTAATATCGGGGGTCTCATCTATTATTTTAACTACTTCGACGATTCCCGGTACCAGTGGGTTTTCACAACTGCAATTATGCACCGGTTTCCGCCTCCTTCACTTCATCAATTATCTTGATAATACTTACCCCCGTCGGGCAAGCTACTATACAACGGCCGCACCCCGTGCAAAGAGGCCTGCCGTATCTTTCCGGGAAGAACTGCAGCTTATGCAGGAAACGATTACGGAACCTTTCCTTAGCGGCTTCACGGGGATTATGGCCCCCAGCCATTTGCGTATATTCGTGGTACATACAAGAATCCCAGCAGCGGAAGCGATAACCTTCATCTCCCCAAGCTTTTACCTGTATATCAAAACAGTAGCAGGTGGGGCACAAATAGGTGCATATTCCACAAGTCTGGCAAGGCTCAGAGTATTTCTCCCACATGGGATGTTCAAACATGTCTTTAAGCTTTTCAGCTACACCATCATATTCCACTTTGCGTAAGAAAGGTTTTAAGGAGAACAGTTCCACGTCCTGCTCCTCTAACAGGTCTTCAATTTGTTTGGTTATGGCTTCACCTTTTTCGGTTTTGACATCCCAAACATAGCCACCATTGACTTCTCGCATAATAACATCGGCTGCTTCTGGATCAGTAGGGCTTACGCCCATGGAATCACAAAAACAGTTTTTCCCCGGATTGTAACAGGCATTGGCTATAATAGTTATCTTGTCACGCCGGGCTTTGTAAAACTCATCCACATATCCTTTGGTTAGAAAGACTTCATCTAGATACTCGATTCCTCTTACATCACAGGAGCGAATACCCATTATCACTTTGGGCTCTATATCGGCTGCCACTTCTTCTATGCTTACTTCCTGCCCTTCCTGGCGAAAACTATACATCTTTTCTGTCTGCGGCAGAATCAAATGTTTAGGAGACTGGTAAACATTCAGAATATCAAACATAAGATCGTCAAAATCTTCATTATAGGTTTTCCAAGAGTAAAAACCAGACTGTTGTCCCCTGAGCATAGGCACATATACATCAGCCTGCTGAGCCAGGCGGTCTATTACCTGTTCTAATTTGCCAGTTTTAAGCACCTTCATAATCTCACCCCTTACAGGAAATCATCCGGGTCGTTTTCCCTATATACGCTTAGTGGCGGCTTATTTCCCTCAACATACTCCATGCCCGCTTCATAAGGACCAAAGAACCCGTTTATATCTTTGATCAGCTTACGATTGATCAGCATTAACGGAATATTAACCGGACATACACGTTCACATTCGCCACACTCAATACATCTTCCTGCCATATGGGACGCACGCACCAGGTGATACATCATATTATCGCTTATATTGTTCTCTCGTCCTACCCACTGGGGACGAGTCTCGTCAAATATACAGGTCCGGCAGTTGCAGGCTACGCAGTGCTGGCGGCAAGCATAGCAGCGAATACAGGTGGACAAGATATCTTCAAAAAACTTATAGCGTTCATCCACTGACATATTCTCAATTTCTTCGATACGAGCAAAGCGACCCTGCAGCTCAGGCAACGGCAGTTCTTCGCCTACCAGTTCATCATAGATAACTGGGTTGGGCTGTATGCAATACAAGCATTTGCTGGCCAGCCCCTCATCCTGATCCTTCTTCCGCTCAAAACCAGAGTTTGCCTTCATGGCCTGAAGCGGATCTTTGACACCGGTACAGGCTACCCCGATGACATATAAACGATCCCTTTTAATCTGATTATCCTCCAGGAGCCTGACAATTCCCCGTGAATCGCAGCCTTTGGCCACAATAGCTATTTTCTCCTTACCATCCCGGAAGCGCAGCAGGTGATTGGCCAGGTTGTGTACAGCGTACTCATCACAGACTATACGGTTGACCTCATCAACCGTCCGGGCCACAAAAGGAATGGTCTGATATTCCTGATCGCCTTTTTCCCAGGCCATAACCATGTCTACTTGGCCACTTTCCAACAGCCTGGTGGCAATTTCACGAATTTCTTTGGTATAGTTCATTTATATTGCCCCCTTCAGCTTATGGTTAGGCCCTGCCTTTTTCACATCAGCCACCAACTTCTCCATGGTCTCCTGAAACTTGATGCCTTCAGCACCGGATATCCAGGCAGTTTGATATCTTTCCGGCTCAATGCCGATATATTCCATCAGACTCTTCATAACCGTATGACGGCGCCGGTTATAGTAATTGCCACTACCATAGTGGCATTCACCCGGGTGTCATCCGGATAAGAGTACACCGTCCGCCCCCCGGTTAAAGGCCCGCAGAACCAACAATGGGTCCATGCGTCCAGAACAAGGGGTACGAATAATGCGAACATCTGCCGGGTAATGCAAATGATTGGATCCCGCCAAGTCCGCAGCGGCATACGTGCACCAGTTGCAGGCGAATACTATTATTTTAGGGTTCCACGCCTTTTCCTGATCTATAGACACAGTGCATCCACCTCCGCTACCAGTTGTTCATTAGTAAATCCCTTCAGGTTCAAAGCCACTGTACGGCAGGCTGGCAAGCAAGCTCCGCATCCCTGGCACAGGCTGCCATTCACTTCGACTACCTGGCGGGTAAAGGGCCCCTGGTGACCACGTTCTTTGATTTCCACCAGTGACAGTGCATGATAAGGACAGATAGGAACACACAGTCCGCATCCGGAGCACTTGCTGATATCTACTTCAGTAATCATCGGTTCGGTAGCCATTCTTTCTTTGGAGAACAGTCCGCAAACCTTTACAGCAGCGGCACTGGCTTGAGCTACCGTATCAGGAATATCCTTAGGTCCCTGACAGGTTCCAGCTACATAAACTCCAGCGGTAAAAGTCTCCACCGGTTGCAGTTTGGGATGAGCTTCCTGGAAGAAACCGTCCTTATCCGTAGAGAAACCGATGATTTTAGCCAGCTCCTGAGCTCCTTCCGACGGTACCATAGCGGTAGCCAAAACTACCATGTCAACTTCTACTTCCAAGGGCATTCCCATTAAAGTATCTTCTGTTTTTAATACTAACTTATCGCCCCGGGGGTAAATCTTACTTACTCTGCCCCGGATATATTTGGCTCCAGCATCCAGAGAACGCTGGTAGAATTCTTCATAGTTTTTACCGGCAGTTCGTACATCCATGTAAAATACATAGGATTCGCTGTCGGGCAGTTTATCTTTTACCTGGTAAGCGTGTTTAGCTGTATACATACAGCAAGCCCGTGAACAGTAGCTCTTGCCTTTGGTATCATCCCGGGAGCCAACGCATTTGATAAAAGCCACGCTGTCCGGCACTTTGCCATCAGAAGGACGTCGAATCTGGCCGCCCGTTGGTCCTCCCGAACTAACCAAGCGCTCAAAATGAAGACTGGTGATTACATCCGGGTATTTGCCGTAGCCATACTCACCGTAGGTTTCTTCCCAATGGAAGAGATCGTAGCCGGTAGCCATAACAATGGCGCCAACTTCTACATCCATCAACTGTTCCTTGTCATCATAGCGAATCGCGTTGGTAGGACATACTTTCTCACAGATCCCGCACTTACCTTTAGTGAGTTTGGTGCAGGTTTCAGCTTCAATAATAGGTTTGCCGGGCACTGCCTGGGGAAAGACTTTATGAATAGAGGTGCGTAACCCCATACCCAGTTCAAACTCATCTTTAATCTTCTTACTGGGACACTTCTCCCAGCAGGTACCGCAGCCAGTACACAGATCCCAGTCCACATACTTGGCCTTTTGCTTTACGGTAACATTAAAATTGCCTATATAACCTGATACTTTAACTACTTCTGCATAGGTTACTAATTCAATGTTAGGGTGCTGCGCCACAGCAACCATCTTGGGGGTGCCTATTCAAGCGGCGCAGTCCATGGTGGGAAAGGTTTTGTCCAGCTGGGTCATCTTGCCGCCAATGCTGGCCTCTCTTTCCACCAATATCACCTTATGCCCAGCTTCAGCAATGTCTAAAGCTGCCTGCATGCCGGCTATACCGCCGCCTATTACCATAGCCTTCTTGGTTATGGGAATAGTGGAGACCTGCAGAGGTACATTCTTCAAAACCTTGCTGACTCCCATGCGTACCAGATCCATGGCTTTATCCGTAGCTTCCCCCCGGTCCGGATGGACCCAGGAATCCTGCTCACGAATATTGACCATTTCGAACATATAAGGGTTTATCCCTCCGGCTTCCACCGCCTTCCGGAAGGTTTTTTCGTGCATTCGCGGTGAACAGGAAGCAATAACTACCTGTTCCAAGCCTTGCTCCTGGATGGCGTTTCTTACCAGTTCCTGTCCCGGGTCTGAACACATATATTTATAGGTAGTGGAGTAAACGACTCCCGGGAGCTGCCTGGCATATTCGGCTACTTTTTCGGTGTCAACTACGGACGCAATATTAGTGCCACAGTCACACACAAAAACGCCTACCCGTTTTTTCATCTCCGTCTCCCTCCTTGTGGAACTTTCCTGCTAAATACGATCTATTTGTCTCTCTTCTTCAGTTCTGCTGTTACAAAAGCATCCGCAGCTTTAGAAGCTTTTTCAGAGTTGTCGACCATCAGCTCGGCTAAACGAGCAGCCTTTTTGCTGTCTTCACTGATTATTTCCAGCAAGACTGCGGCTCGTTCCTCGTCATCAATAAGTCTCTTGGCCATTTTGTCAGGGTTCTTCTCAAAAGCCTTAATCATAGCATCGATCTTTTTCTGACGGGCTTCGGGATCAACCTTTTCACCGTCCGCTTTTTGGGATTCGGCCTTGGCCTGGGCTTTGGCTTCTAATTCAGCTTTAATCTTCTCAGCCCGCTTTGCCACCTCATCCAGGTAGCGGCCTGCTTCTACGAAATGCCGGTCTATACCAACGGCTTTGCGGGACTCTCCCGCTGCCAATGCCACCAGCTCAGTTACATAGTAAACGGGTAAATCAAACTTGGTATTAAACTCTTTTTCCACTGCTCCCTGCCGCATATCCAGGTTCATTCCACACAGGGGGCAGGCGGTTACAATACATTCTGCACCAACTTCCTTGGCATTGCGCAGAATTTCATACAGCATGCGATTGCCCACTTCCGGGCGGGAAGTTACCAGAGAAGCCCCACAGCACTCGGTTTTGTGGGCCCAATCCAAAGCCTCAGCTCCTAAAGCTTTGACTACCCGGTCCATGGTCTGCGGATCTTCGGGATCATCAAAACCAGTGTATTCTACAGGTCGAACCAAAAGGCATCCATAATAACAAACGGCTTTCATCCCCAGCAAAGGCCGGGTAACTTTTTCCGCAATCTTATCTACGCCGATATGATTGGCCAAAACATCTAGTATGGAAAGAGTTTCCGTAGTACCCTGAATGTCCCTGTCTATAATCTGAGCTATAGTTTGCCGCATTTTTTCGTCATGTTTCACCGTGTGTTCAGTGACTCGGTGACGGCTGTAACAGGCTGCACAGGGTGCCAGCATTGGTAGACCCGCCTCTTCAGCAATAGCCAGGTTGCGAGCCGGCAATGCCAGGGAAAGAAGTTTATCAGTACTATGACCTGAAGTAGCCCCACAACAGTTCCAATCATCTAATTCTATCAGTTCAATTCCCAGGACTTCCGCAGTTCGTTCCGTGGACATGCCGTATTCCATGCCGCTTCCTTCTAATGAGCATCCAGGATAGTAAGCTAATTTCATATTTTATTCACCTCCCAGTTGCTGCGTTTTGGCAAAAATCTTTTGGACTTGGTCGCGGTTCTTGATTCGAGTGGGAAGAACACTGATTTTACCACGTTTCATCATAGGCAATCCATACTGGGCATCCTTAAAGGGCTGCATGGTTTTCAGATTATGCTGCAACAGCAAACCTGCTTCATAGGTGCGGCCAAAAAGTTTGACCCCCTGTAAAAAAGCCTGATTGAAAGCAGCTACTTTCTTGTCCGTAATCTGTCCCCGGCGCAGAGCTTCACGACGCAAGGTATCCATCAAAGAAGCAATATCCACACCTCGCGGACAGCGAGCAGAACAGGTTTCACAGCTGGCACAAATCCAAATGCTTTCTGCCTTTAACGCCTGTTCAACCATGTCCAATTGCAGCAGGCGGATAACCTGCCGAGGTGGATAATCCATTGCAAAGGCTGCCGGACATCCTGCCGAACATTTACCACACTGGTAGCAAAGGTTCACATTGGTTCCGGCTTCCGCTTCCAGCCTGCTGAGCAATTCTTTATCTTCTTCGCAGGCGGGAATTAGTTTCACAGCTTTTTCCACGATACTAAGCCCCTTTCCTGAAACGGAGTATTTACTAGCAATCAACCCAGTCTTATACCAGGCTGCCACAAAAATCCCTGTATATAGTGATTATTCGACAATATTATTCCACACTTATAATAAGCGAGTTTTTAATATTTGACAACAAAAGTTGAACACTTCTAAAATCTTTCTGGAAAATGTTCATTAGGAACTACTTAATGGTTTTTTTAGACTAGTACTAGAAAAACCAATAATTATCATTATTCATGGTAAAAGACCAAGGTTATTTAATTATAAAATAAGTATGACACATATAACTGTTAAAATTATGTTAAAAGTGGTTCTTTTTTGCTAAATTAGTATAGTATTATTTTATCGTTCTCATGGCCGGCTTTTATAGCCATTCATTAAGCTTATGGCAAGTATTGACCACTAAAATGAGCCAGGAGACCGACCCAAATCAACTGGGCCGTCTCCTGGATAAAAACTTATATCTTTGCTGTTGCCGAAGGGCTAATCGATACATCTTAAATCTTGAGTAGTCTGTAAGGAAGCATTTGCGCTTCATAAAGAGCTTCACTAAATCCCCGGGCCTTTTTGGCATCGCCAATCACAAATACCTGATCAGGCAATACCTCCTTATCCAACTCGGGAACAACGGGGTGATTGCCAACGGCAAACACCACATGGTCATAGGGATAGGACACAGTCTCTTCCTTATCTAAATGACGCAGGGTAACCATTTGGTTATCAACTGATTCCAGGACGGTCATTTTGCAGATTTTAACCTTACGCTGCTTGAGTCTAGCCAACAACTCCAGGCGAGACATATTCTCCATATCAGTGGCTACCGCTTTTGCCTTTTCCACCACAATTACTTGGTTGTTCTCTGATAGGAAATCGGCTGTCTCACATCCGGTAGCACCGCCGCCCACTATAATAACACGCTGATTATGCCATTTAATTTCATTTTGCAAAACCTCAGCCGCACTGTAAATGCTTTTTATATCTTCATAAGCAGGTATTATTGGTTGTGAGCCAGTGGCTAGCACCAGCACATCCGGGTTTATTTCCCTCAGCAATCCATTGCTTAATTCAGTTTGTAAGCGAACTTCTATGGAGGCGGCTTTTATTTCATTTATTAAATACTGTTGCAGTCTTTTTATCACTGACTTACCAGGTGGTATTTGAGCCGGCAGCAGTTGCCCGCCCAGCTCTTCGCCTGCCTCGACCAGCACTACTCGACTGCCCAGCTGGGCAAAGCTTAAAGCGGCCTGCATACCTGCCGGCCCTCCTCCAGCCACTAAAACAGTATTATCCATTGATGCCAGGGGACGAAGCATCCGTTCTTCCCGCCCTGTTTTAGGATTAACCGCACAACGAATGTGTCGTCCCTTGTTTATCGTATCGAAGCATGTATTACAAGTAATACATGGTCGTATCTTGCTTGGAGAGCCATGAACAGCCTTATTAGCCCAATCGGGATCAGCCAGCATGCCGCGTCCGATCCATACTAGATCCATATAGCCTTGGCTAATAAATCTAGCCGCCATTTCCGGCTGGCGAATCACGCCCCCGCCAACTACCGGGATGCTTGCCCTCTCTTTAGCCTTTCTTATCATATCCATTCTCCAACCTTCTGGAAAGGAAGAGGTCTCTATAGATGTTTGGCCTGATTCGTAAATACCACAGGAAGCGTTTAATACATCCGCACCGCTTTGTTCAATTAGCTGGGCTATTTGCAGTCCCTCTTCTAAATCTATTCCTCCACTCACAAAATCAGATAAATTAAAGCGAACTCCTAAAATCAAACCTGGTGCGGAATTCTTTACACCCTCCATAATCTCCTTTAACAGGCGAAACCGGTTTTCCAGGCTGCCTCCATACTCATCATCACGCAAATTGGTATAAGGTGATAGAAACTGGCTTAACAAATAGCCATGAGCCGCATGCAGTTCCACTCCGTCAAATCCAGCCCGTTCAGCTATAACCGCAGCCTTAATAAACCGTTTACGAATAGAGGCTATCTCTTCACGGCTTAATTGCCGTGGTTCAGCACGCATGAAACGACAGGCTTTAGGTGAAGGGGCTACCGGCTGCAGGCCTGTCACCGCCGGAGCAGTCTGCCGGCCAGCGTGATGCAGTTGAACCATGGCCAGGCAGTCATAGGACTGGATAGTCTCTGCCAGTTCAGCCAGGCCAGCCAGGAGTTCATAACGATCGATACCAAGCTGAGTGAGGCTGGCTTTCCCTTCCGGGCTATCTACACAGGCTATCTCGACAACAATTGCTCCGGCTCCTCCCCGAGCTCTTTCTTCGTAGTATTTTAACAATGCCGGGGTAACTTCGCCTTGAGCTGATGCTAAACCAGTACCCATAGCTGGCATGACAATGCGATTCTTTATGGTCTTCTTCCCTAATGGCAGCGGTTCTCCCAGTATACTCAGGCTATTCAAATTATCTTCCCCCTTTAATTAACTTTCCACTATTTTCCAGGATAAAGGCATGGTTAAGTATCCATACTACAGTTAGAAACCAGTGATACAGCAGGTTATTAAAGACCTAAGTCCCTTCCACAAAGGGTAAATCTTAGTTTTGTCTTTCTACCGCCCTATTGGGTTATGTATCACTGGTTTCACTCAGTGAAACAGCATATCCTTGAATATAATTTGGCCAGTCTTTCGCGAAGGTCTTCGTTTAATTTTCAAATATAACGAATTCTACTGGAGCGGGGGACTGGCTCTCTATTACGAACTAATAAGGCAAATAAGATTGCTAACAGCAAAGGCATGCCCAACAAAAGGTAATAATACAAAGGATGCCCAGCAATGGTCCAATGCAATAACGACAGCAGTGGTACCATGGGGGTATACCAAAATTGCAGAAGGAAAAAGCTATATTCTTTTAATCCCCACCATGACCAGGGAATGGAGCTAATCAAGGAAAAAACAATACCGGGAGCTTGCCAAATAAGAAATGAACTGCAGCTCACTCCTTTTGCATACCTGCGTAAAGACCGGATTTCAGCAGAAATAATCAACAAGTACATTATCGCCAAAACTAAATCCAGACCAGGATAGTGCATAGCCAGCCATACTGCCAGCCAACCAAATATATGAATAAAATACAGCCTCAGGATAATAGTGGTCATGGTAAACTTATCTCCCGTATTACTTGCCCATGAGGGTTTTCATAGAATTCATCCGGCGAAATCCATATATCCTTTCTGGTGGACAAGTCTATGCCCTGCTGCCGGTAAGCTTCCCAAACTATTTTGGTACAATTCCAAATCCGTTCTCCCGGCTTAAAGGCTACCGGATAAAACAACTGGCCTAAGTGATTTTCAGCGTAGTTTACCGCCGCCTGCTTGTGCTCAGAAGGGGCTTTAATTTTCAGCAAACACACTTCACTGTAGCTCCAGTAATGTTCCACCGGCTGCCGGGTAATGCCCAGATCAACATATCCTTCAATAACCTGTCCATCCCCAGCATAAAGACCCACGTGAGAAAACCGGCCATAAGCACATTGGGGATAGCCTCCCAAAATAATATCACCTGGTTCTAAATCAGATAGGTCGATCATGTTACCATAAAACCCTACTGCCCCATATCCCAATTTGCCCTGTAGGGCGTTACGGATATAAGTGTAGGATATGGAGTCAGGGTTATTAAGAGATTCCTGATTCTGCCAGTATATGGCGGCTAAAAGCAGCAAAGTTATCAGAGGAAACAACCATAAACGCCATTTTTTGTTTTGCAAAAATGCCGACCGTATCATACGTTCCTAACCTTCTTGACTGTGCCTAGTGTAAGGCATTCGAGATACTGTTCGTATTGTATCATAATCCAAGATACCCTAGTAAACCCTGCAATGTTAATATTTTATGGTGTCGAAACCGCACCATTCAGGAAAAACTCTATATAATAGTAGATGAGGTGAATTAGATGAATACACCGCAGGTTTCCAGCCTATTATGGGATGAGTTCAGTATGTTGGTTAATTACCTGGAAGGCCAAAGAATCAGTCAAGTACTGACATTCACCGAGCAGTCTGTTGCTTTATTATTAGAAAACAATACAGTAGTTGTGTTTTCCAATCTGGAGGATGAACTGATTGTTGACTTAGAAACACCGTAATTATCTTTTAGGAGTTGTGGCTATGAAAAGAATAATTATCCTGTCCATATTATTGCTGCTGTTGATCGCCAGCGGCTGCCATACCAGCCAAGCCGATCCCACAGTGGAACAAATTCCTGCTCAACCTGTAACCGAATCTATAACTGAATCAATTACTGAAGAGGAGCCCCCAGAGCAGGACCCTACTGAAGAACCCGTTGCTCCAGCAGGTGAACCTCCCGCTGAAACTGTCCCTCATCAACCTGAAGCAGTAACCGCGGACTCCAAATCCTGGTATCTAAAACCCAACTTAGAACACCAGCCTCCCCAGATTGACGGATCTGTTCAGAATATGGCAGATGAGGGTGTTTTTTATTATGCTTTGCCGCAAAACGCCCCTCAAGTATACCTAACCTTTGACGAAGGATACGAACTAGGATATACCGGACAAATTCTGGATATACTTAAAGAACATCAGGTACCAGCGGTTTTCTTTATTACCGGGCATTATCTTACCAGCCAGCCAGATCTGGTTAAGCGAATGGTGGCCGAAGGTCATCAAGTGGCTAATCATACCTATAACCACCCCAATTTATCACAAGTATCAAAAGAACGCTTCCAAAATGAAGTCAGCCAGTTAGAACAGGAGTTCACAGCCCTGACCGGTTCAGCTATGGCACCTTTTTTACGGCCACCTGCGGGTAACTATTCCACTGCCAGCTTACAGTGGGCTAAAGAACTTAACTATACCACGGTGTTCTGGAGTTTGGCTTTTCACGATTGGGACCCTAATAACCAACCCGGTGCGGACTATTCTTACCAATATGTAATAGACCATATTCACCCGGGTGCTATCATACTGCTGCATGCTGTTTCCGAAAGCAACACCCAAGCCCTGCCGCAAATAATAGAGGATGTACGAGCTGCTGGCTATGTTTTTGCCCCCCTGCCTCAATAGGCGGTAAAAGGCTCTGCCCAAACCCCTCCTTTGGCTTGGCTAGTTAAGCATATAGGCCTTTTATCATAGGCAAATATAGGGGGATAATTGCGGTCTGGCCCCTATTAAGCTAAAATAATTGTAATTATGTGGGGTCAGGCTATGAGAAAGATTTTACGTAAACTGGAGCAAAACATCCCCTTACAGGATCAGGAATATGAACAGCTTATGGATTATATCGATCAGCTTCGTCAGAGCGCCCCTGAATCCTATGCTTTATTCTGCCAACAGTACGGTGTAATACTATATGAACATTATTCTACTTATTTACCGCGCTTTCCGGCCGGTATGGATGAACTAATCGAATATCTAGTCCGCAATCCTTCTGCCGGTAAAGCAATTGGTGCCCTTCCCGCTTCACTCTCCGTCTTTCCGCCAGCATTGCATCCATATTTGATGTACATGCTGCACCATGATCCACTAGCACTACAGTCGCTAGAGATACCTGAAGCTATAGCCTTATCAGGTAACAGCTCTTCCCTGCCCGAACCCAGGAAACAGCCGGTAGTATGCAAGTTTGAGGATGCCAATATTAATAAGGAAACAGGCCTTAGAGCGCATTTTGACAGGCTCAGCCGTTTTACTTTTGTATCCCGCCTGCAGAGTTACCGTTATTTGACCCGGCACAAGGCAGCCCATGACCGTATAGAAGTGGTGAACGGGCAGTGCTTGGGAGGGATTTTTACCAATAAAGAGAAGTCCATTTACTATTATATTTTTCTTACTGAAGACAATCTTGATAAAGCCCACTTGGCCTGCCAGACCATAAATTCCGCTTTGTACGGCAGCAGGAAAGGGAGCTGATTTAAGTGGATACAATGCAATCATTTCGCCAAGCCCAATCCCAGCCAGATTTATTCCAATTCTGGCGCCAGGAAGCTGAATTGCGTCAGCAGCTGCGTGAGCAGCCGGTTACCAGTATTTCAACTGTCCAAAGTGAAGAGGATGTAGACTTTTTGCTACGGGCTTTGTATTTTGGCGGGCGGACCTATGATTTTTTTATGCAATTATCAGCAGTATTGAGCAATGCTGCTGCACTGCGGTGGTGGAAATCCAGCCCGGAATGGTTAAAAGAGGAGTTTTTTTCGTACCTGGCTACCCAGTTGGCCAATCATGACGCAGACGTCAAAAAGTTTCAATTCCTGATTCACCTGTACGAACCGGGCTTACACAACGGCTATAAACAACTGGTATCCCAACTCAATCTCCAGCAATGCCGTTATCTTTTGTCCAAAACGGCTAACCAATCCCTGCGTTCACTGTTAAAAACCCGTGAAGAAGAAATTGTGTCCGGGCAGAAAAGGCGCTATTACGGTTTATTAAGCAATAAGGATTTTGATGGTTTTGAATTGCCCCCAGAACCAGAGAAATGGCAACTGATTAAAGAGGCTTTGCTGCAATTGGAGCAAACCAGACCCCAGTACTTTAGTGAGCCTTGGGGTACCGATCGTCTAAGCGTTTTGCTGAACACTATAGATAAAGTTTACCAGTGCGGACTCATTGAAGATGCCTTTTTATTAATAGGGCAAGTTTATCGCGCCTATGAAAACCAGCAACGGTTACAGGAAGTACTGCAGGATGAACGGCTAGGGACCAAGCTTACTCGCCTGATTAGTAAAATTGTAGGAACTAAAGTATTGCTCGGCTCAGACCCGCGCCTATCTTATCAGACAGACCAGTTCTATCAACTCTGTTTCCCCGCTTTAGACAAGGACCCTCAGCTGCAAGCCATGCTAAACCTATATGAGGCCATACTGTCATCGCCAAATCAGGTTACTCACCTGCCATGGGAAATTCTTTCTCGCTATGAGACCTTGATGGAAATGTATCCGGAAAGCAACTGGCCAGAACTAGGATTACCAGAGGCAGTACCCGATGCTGGAGCGCGGTTACTGGAAGCCATCCATACTTTAATTAACTCATCACCCCATGATGCCTTTATTTTCATGGAATTGGCCCGTATTATGGCCCGTCACTCCCTTATTTTTATGGACAAACAGGAGCGGGAACAGCTGCTCAGTTATTATATAAGTATGTGGGAATGGGTGCCTTCCCCACGCTTTCTAAGTGTCCGCATACTGGAGGACCTGACTCATCAATCAGGTGTTCATTTACGTCAGGAAGCTGAGCGCATTTTAAGTTGGTCTGCTCCTGGTAAGCCTGCCAGTTTGCTCACTGACTTGCAGAAACGGCCCGATCTGTATCGAGGCGGTCTGGAGCCTATACGGGGCCAGGCTTTATTTGGGTTTTTATTGGGGGTTCTGGAATGACAGTATCTGAACATCAATTGACCAATATTATTAATAACCAGATTAATAACCTGCTGGAAAAACTTAATACCTCCCTGACACAATTTATGACCAGTGATACTTCCCTGGCTCAACTGGATAATGATCATTATCTACTGGCCGTCAATAGTTTCTACTACCGGACTTTTAGCCATCATTTTTTTCCCGTTTTTCGTCAGGCCTTACAGGATGATATCTCCCGGCTGCTAAATTTGGCCGTTGATGAAGCTTCATTGAGTAAGGATATTATGGCCAGCATTAAACGCTATGCCCGTTTGTACAATCAAGTAAAAACCATTCATGCGCAATTGACGGCTACCCGCGACGAAAGCCAGTTGAAAATTCTAGAAATCACCCGGGACAGAAACCAGTATTTGTCGGATCTGCTTTACCCGTTAAAGACTCTCTTGGATAGGGTCCAGCTTTTCCAGGGGATGTTAGAAAACATACAAGAGTTTATGCGGGATGAAGAATTGCTGCGCCTGTCCCGGGACTATCCTGATCACATCGTCTTTTTGGAGCAAGTTGTCGCCTTAGACCTAAGTCAACCTTCAGTCTCCCAGGGGTTGAATCATATTCTATCTCACCTGCGCCACAGTCGTAATATATTGCGAGCTCTGTCAGAAAACCCTGGAACTCCAGCGGCAATCCGGGATGCGGTTTTTAGTATGGTGAACGCGAGCGAGAAAGTTTTGACCCGGCAGGTTCCCCAGTCTTTGCGTTCTTTTTACGAAGGCAGGTTCAAGCGCCAATACCTTATGTATACCTCGCTAATGGAAGCTGGTATTGATGGCAATAACATGCACCAGGTTCAAGAGGTGGCTCGACAGTTTGAAGCTTGGATAGAGCGTCTGAATCTGGTCTTGGACCGGGGAGTGCGCTTTGCCAGCAGGCATGGCACTGAATTACTGCACAGTGCTCACTATATAAAGGGGCATCCCCATGTGCAAATTGATCGCTTGCATAAAGAAACCCTGGACATTAGCCAGGATATCCAGCAGTTGGTCGATGATTTGTCAGTCAGCGAGGAAGCAGATGCTACCTATTTTTTAGATCGCACCAGCGAGGTGGTCAAGTCAGCTCTGGTCCGACTGGAACCTTTCAAGGAATCGCCGGCACTGCGACTGCCTTCTTTGGCTTTGTACCTGGAACGAGTTATACTGGAACTTTCCTTCCTTAAAGCTCAGTCAGAATTGCTGGCTCATAAACAGCTTTATTCTGGTCAAATTCTAGAGCAGTATCTTCAAGTGTACCAGATGATTCAATCTTACATAGATCTACTGGTAAACATTAAGGTTGACCTGGAGCGCCTCCTAGCTCCACGCAATATCAGTCGTTTTTGGAAAAACCATGGGGTACGAACAGAGCGAATATATTTAGAAAAGGGGCAGCCTTTCCCGGCAGAATACGTTAGCTTGTTGGAAGAACACAAGGTGGATATTCATCCGGGAGATTATGAGCAGCCCGTTATTCTACATGAAGAGGGAGACCTGTTTATAATACGAGTGGACAATTATGTAGAAGTAGAGATGCCTCCTTTAACAATAGGATGGAGAGATCAATAATGCAGGTGGGCATTGATTTTAGTCATGAGGCAATCAAAATCGCTTACTGCCAAAATGGAGAATGGCAATATCATCTCATACCACAGCTGCAATCTAACCCTAGAGATAAAGACGGTGAGGAAGAGAGGCTGGTGACCCATCTGGCCGATTGGTACTCACAGTCTATTACTGGTCCTTTGGAAGCAGCCGTGGTTTCCTGCCCTCATTATTGGGATATGACGCGGCGCCAGCAAATTTTTCGCGCTGTTCAAAAAGCCTTCAACTGCCCAGTCTGTTACCAGGTACCAGGGCCAATGGCCGCTTTATGGGGCAGTGACTCCACCTCTTCTGTTTCCGGTGATGTCCTTATTATATATTTAGAAAATAACTGGGCATCCTTTGGTCTGCTGACCGTTTCTTCTATGGCGAAGGAGATCTGTCTGGAATCCCAATTGCCTGCCAGATATGATAAAACCCAGCCCCACACTCTGGAAAACTTCATAGATAACACATTAAAAACCCACGCTGCCCAGCTAGGGTTTTACGAGGCGGGCCAATGGATACTGGATGCGGTCATCTTGCTGGGTTCGCCACCTGTGCTGGACCAGGCTATTCCTGTAGTACAAAGTCATTTTGCTGATACAAAACTGGTGATTCCTGAAAAAGCTGAGTTTCATTTAGCCCGAGGACTAGCTATTGGGGGCCAAATGAAAAACCTCCCCCGTCTAAGGTTTATTTATCCCTTTGAATTCCTTTTAGAATCCTTGGATTCTAATAAAGCTAACCATCATCAGTTGGTCAGTTTACCCTTCGACACCGGCAATCTGCCTTTAGACCTGAACAGCCGCTCCTTACTGACTATGTTAACCGCTGATTCAAACTATAACTTGGCCTCTGAACACAACACCGTTCATTACCGTTTATTGGAAAGAAGGTTTTCCGTTTACAATTGTGAAAACGATGCCGGTACAGAGCCCCAGCTAATTTGGGAGTTTAAGGCGAGCAGGTCCCATACTCCTGATCCACTAGGGGTGTATTTCAATACCCAGACCTTTATTATAGAATCGGATCTGGTTGGACAGCATAGTAAGGACAAGCCGGAATTACCAGATATAAGCCATGATTATCGCCAAACCGGGCAGCGCCTGCTGAAGATACCATTTCTAGAGCCCCGGCTTAAAGATGATCTGCAAACCTTAATGGATAAACCGGGAGACTATAGCTTAGAAGAACAGTTAGAACTAACCCGCTTGCGACTCCTGGCTCTTTTGCAATTGTTGCAATGAAAACCGATACTAGATGTGTCATTGCTGGTCGGCTTAAGCAGGAGTATTAGCCGGGCGAGTGACGTACGACGAGCCGTTGCAACTCACGGCAAGACCGAGGGCTGCGAATTGGAGCGAGAAACAGGAGGTTTCGAGCAGCGAGGACTGAGTGCATAGATGCCGAATTCTGAGCGGTCCGCTTCGCACCGAAGTAAGCCGATGTGTTGCAGGCGAGGAGTCTTGGAGCGAGCCGGCTAACACTCCTGCAAAGCCGTGGTTAGCGTCGACACAGAGATTGCCACGTCTCTGCGGGGCTCGCAATTATCACCTGTGGAACAGGCCACGATAAATGAAAATCAATCATAGCCAGTAGGACAACTGTAAGAGGCATTCTCACAGTAATGACGTGTCCTTATCAATTTCACAGCGTAGATTAAAGAAAGGAGAATGAACATGCCTCAAGTTACTTTTGCACTGCACCCAGCAGCCTCCAAACAAATAATAGCCCAGGCGGTAGCCCTCCTCCCTCAGGTTAGAGAAGCTTTTGCCAAGGGTAAAATAATCATCGGCAGCGGTACTACCAACTTATTGGTAGCTGAAGAATTGCTGCAAACCAGTTTTGAATCCTATGAACCCCACGTGGCAGGTGCCATAACCCAACGCTCCGCCTGCGCCACTGAACCCAGCCAGCGTAAGGGAGCATGGTGTATCGAAAAGGGCCAGCTGGTAAATGAACCCTGGCTTGATTTTCTGCAGCGTTTTGAGCCCGGAGATATATTTATCAAGGGAGCCAATGCCATTGATCCCAATGGAAATGCCGCTATTTTATTAGGGGATGCTCAGGGAGGCACCATCGGTCAGGCTATAGGAACTATCAAAGCCCGGGGCATCGAGATGATAGTTCCGGTAGGATTAGAAAAGCTGATCCCATCTTGTCTGGCTGGCGAATCCAGGCTGGGCCACTATAGAGTCTCTCACCGGCTGGGTCTCAATCTGGGCTATATGGTGGTAACCGGAGCTAATATTGTCACCGAAGTGGAAAGCATGAAGATTCTGTTCGATGCTGATGCTGTGCCCGTAGCAGCCGGAGGAGTAGGGGGAATGGAAGGAGCTATTGTCCTAGCAGTGGACTGTTCAGATGAGGAAACTGCTGAACGGGTGATAAATCTGGCTCGCCAAGCCAACAGAAAGCCCCCGTTAAAAGTAAAGCGCAAGAAATGTTCCCAGTGTCAGAGTCCCTGCTTGCTGAATGAAAAGGATTAAAGCTATTTGCCGCGCAGCCGGGATAGCCAGGATTTGCTTTTGCTTTCGGCTCCTTCTGTTTTAAGCAGTTGTATCAATTCATTTAAGGTTGCATCTCTTTCCCGGCTGTAGCGATCCAGCTTTTCTTCTAACAGTCTTAGTCTCTCCTCCAGTAATTTGTTCTGGCGGATAATCTCTTCATTTTGTTCTGATACCTGACGTACCAGGGATACCGCTTCCACAAATTCAAAGTTAACTAAAGGGCCTTTAGGCACTGTTTCCGGAACGGGCGGGGGAGGCTCTTCCTCCACATTTTCTAAAGCCAGCCGGATAGCAGTTGTATTAAGGCCTTTTTCTTTTAACTTGAGAACTAATCGTAAGGTGTCGATGTCCGAATCAGTATAGAGCCTATCACCCCGCTCATCACGTCTAATTTTAATTTTTAGACTATTTTCCAGGTAACGCAGGGTATGCTGCTCTATATTCAAGAGTTCAGATACTTCACCTATTTTATAAAAACGTTCCTTCACTAGTCACACTTTCCTTCCCCACTTCATAAGTTATTATCAGGTAGACGGATCAAGGATAAACCCTCACCACAACGGGATTGGATGCTTCACAAGTCTTTGTTAGATGATAGTAATGACGAGCATAACTCATAATTATTGTGAGGTTTACAATTAACTTGATAGTCAGCCTGATTACTTTCCCTTTCACTCAGCTCATGTGTGCCTCCTCTTACCACACAATATATGAGCAGCCGTCCATAATAGGACGGCTTTTTTTATAATCAGGGAATATGGGGTAGGAAATCTTGCTCAATTATTTTATGAACTTAATACTTAAGGGGTAGGAAAAGTTTTCACCGTTGCTGGTTTTAATGGCAGCCACAATAATGAGCACCAAATTCACGATAAATATCACAACCAGCAAAATACCCAACAAAAGAGCAACTGGAACCAGGATAACCGTTACCGCACAGGCAACAGCCACTATAATAGCAACGATACTGTAAACTAATAAAGAAATTTGAAAATTAAGAGATTCTTTGCCCTGTTCATCTACCAGTGGGTATTCATCCTTTTTAAAAAGCCACACCAACAGCGGTCCTAATACATTGCCGAAAGGGATACCCACATAAAAGGTCAGAGCAGCTAGATGACAACCCATAGCCCAGTTGCGAGCTGATTGACTATCATTCATTATCATCAATCCTTCCTGTGGTCTATGAGAGAAGTATAAAGCAGTGCGGTCATTTTTACAATTGTTACCTAAAAAAGAGGCTGCCGGTGGCAGCCTCCTATAATTAGAATTTAAGTGGGCTTTAATAGTCAAAGGCCCGGAGATCTATATCCAGAGCTGAGGAGTCTCCATCTTTGACAATTTCTGCTGTTGCCCATACATTAGGTACTACATTACGCAGATAATAGCGGGCAGCAGCTACTTTACCGCTGTAGAATGGATAATCATAATGGTCTTCTCCAACTTCCTGGGCTCTCTTTGCCGCCAGCAATGCCTGGTCCAAAATGCAGTATCCGGCAAAAAGCTGAGAGGTAGCAGTCAGTATGCGCCGTGAATACAAGGGCATCATACCATACTGTTTGTTACCAAAGTATCCTCCGATAGCCATTTGGATCTCAGTATAAGCATCCAGAGCTCTACCCAAGTTGGCCAATTCTTTTTCAAATCCGGCGGCATCCTTATTGGCTTCGTAGAAGTCACGTAT
>DLUN01000217.1:1071-5930 GCA_003444615.1 Syntrophomonas sp. | reverse complement strand
TCCATGCACTCAGTCCTCGCTGCGTAAAACTCTGTTTCGAGCGACCCTTCGCAGCCCTCAGTTTCGCCGTGTGTTGCAACGGCTCGTCGTACGTCACTCGCCCGGCTAATACTCCTGCTTAAGCCGACTAGCGATGTTTTTATTTATCGTGGCCTGTTCTTCAGGTGAAAATTGCGTGAAAGAGGTGAAGTAATGCTTGCCAAAGATATTATGACCCGTGAAGTCATCACTGTTAAGCCTAAGGACCGGGTTGATAAAGTAGCTCGTCTGCTGGTGGATCATAAAATCAGTGGAATTCCAGTGGTAGATGACCAGGGTCATGTGATCGGTATTGTTACGGAAAAAGATCTTATTGTTAAAGCTTCCGAATTGAGGGTACCTTTTTACGTGACACTATTTGACAGTATTATTTTTCTGGAAAACCCCATACGGTTTAACAACGATTTGAAGAAGTATACTGCTGTGTTTGTGGAAGATGCCATGACGGGAAATGTAGTAGTTGTAGAAGAAGACACAGAAATCAACGATATTGTAAAACTTATGCAAAACAAACGTATTAATCGTGTTCCGGTAGTTCGTCACGGGAAATTGGTGGGGATAATAACCCGCAATGATGTACTGAAATCGATGGTAAAAGGCAATGGATAATATTCGACCGACCTGGGCAGAAATAGACTTAGCAGTTATTAAGCGTAATTTCATCCAGATCCGAAGCAGAGCAGGCAAAGCTAAGGTAATGGCAGTAGTGAAGGCTAATGCATATGGTCATGGCATGGGTGAGGTCGCCAGAGTATGTGCCCAAAACGGAGCCGACTTTTTCGGAGTTGCTACTGTGGAGGAAGCTTTGGAATTATGGGAGTATGGCTATGGGATTCCCATTCTAGTTTTGGGATATACACCGTTGGCTCATGCACGAGAGATTGTTAAATATGGAATCAGGGCAACTGTTTTCAACGAAGAATTGGCCGAAGCTATATCTAAAGAAGCCATGAATCAGGGTCTTCCGGGGTATATTCATATCAAGATGGATACCGGTATGGGAAGATTAGGATTTCACCCCAATCCTGAGGCCTTGCAAATTATCAACCGTATTAATGGAATGCCTGGTTTGATATTAGAAGGGATTTATACCCATTTCGCAGCCGCTGATTGGGCTGACAAGACCTATACTTATGAGCAGTTTAACCGGTTTAACGATTGGCTAACCCGGCTGGGGAAATGTGGTATCCATATTCCCATAAAACATTGTTCCAATAGTGCAGGCCTGATAGATCTCCCTGAAACTGTTGATCTGGACATGGTTAGAGCCGGGATTGTTCTCTACGGACTATATCCTTCAAGGGAAGTAGACCGAGAGTCGTTACCTATAACACCGGCTATGCGCTTAAAAAGCCGGATTGTGGCGGTGAGAACAGTGGAGCCCGGGCATACAGTTAGTTATGGCCGAACCTATCAATGTAAAGAAGCTACTAGGGTAGCCACGGTTCCTATCGGCTATGCGGATGGATTTAACCGCAGGCTGTCCAATAAAGTATGGGGCATGGTACGAGGGCAAAAGGCACCGCAGATTGGAACGATTTGCATGGATCAGTGTATGTTCGATGTCACCCATATAGAAGAAGCCCAAGAAGGAGATGAAATACTGTTGTTTGGCCGCCCTGAAGATGGAATAACCGCCGATGATGTGGCCAGCATTTTGGGTACTATTAATTATGAGGTGGTATGTGGGGTTAGCAGCAGGGTACCCCGGTTATATCGATGATTGAGGATTTGATGCAAATCTTGGATTTGCTAGCTGGCGAGCATATTACTATAATGGAACTATCGAGTAGATAACTCTGTATATTTTTCTGGAGGTGCTCTCGCTTTGCCAGCCTCAAAACGCATAATCATTACTGTCCCCGAAAATCTATTAGCAGAAATGGATGATGTCACCATCCTTGAATCTAAAAATCGCAGTGAAATAGTTCGAGAAGCAATCCGGTTTTATTTAAGGGAGCGCAAAAGAGCGTTGATAGTGGAACAGATGAAAAAAGGATATTTGGAAATGGCCGAAATTAATTTGCGTCTTGCCTGTGAGGAATCTGGGGTTGAGGATGAAGCGCTGACCAACTGCATAGAAAAATTGTTGGAGTGATCTCGCATGATAAAACGAGGTGAGATTTATTTCGCCCAGCTAAACCCCGTGATCGGATCTGAACAGGGTGGAATCCGGCCGGTTCTTATTGTTCAGAATGATATCGGCAATCAATATAGTCCGACTACCATTATTCTAGCCATAACCTCACAGATCAATAAAGCCAAATTGCCTACCCATGTAGAACTGAAGGCCAAGGACTACGGTTTGGAAAGGGATTCGGTTATTCTAGCCGAACAAGTTCGAACTATCGATAAAAGCCGTCTGAAACAGCGCATTGCGGTATTGAAACAGGAAACCATGCAGCGTGTTGATCAAGCATTGGCCATCAGTTTAGGTCTCCACGAGTTATAGGTACATAAAAATTTAACCATATTAATTGCCGCAAAAGACAGGTTCACTAAGGGCCTGTTTTTTTATTGTGGACAGGGCAGGGGGAGGTATTGATATTGCGGCCGGTCATAGGTATTACCGGGAACTATAATGAAGAGGAGCGCAGTTTTTGGGTCCGTGACTATTATGTGAAATCACTGAGGGCAGTTGGGGCTAATGCTCTGGTACTACCGCCTACTGAAGAGGTGGGTATAATCGCTGAATACTTGCAAGTGTGTAATGGTTTGCTCTTTTCCGGCGGGGGGGATATTGATCCCCGGCACTGGGGCGAGATGGCTCGTCTTGGTCTGGGCAACATTAACCCGTTGCGGGATGCCTTTGAATTAGAACTGGCGCGGCAGGCGTTAAAGGCCAATGTGCCGGTTTTAGGTATATGCCGCGGCTGCCAGGTTTTGAATGTTGCCGCCGGCGGAAGTCTATGGCAGGATATTAAGTCCCATTTGCTCCACGATCAAAATGCTCCCCGGGATTACCCTATTCATGCTATAGTGGTAGAAAAGGGCAGCCTTTTGCAGCGGGTCTTAGGCAGCGGTGAAATCCGGGTGAACAGTTTTCATCACCAGGCGGTCAAGAAACCAGGCCCGGGATTTAAGGTCTGCGCCTGGGCACCGGACGGAGTAGCAGAAGCTGTGGAAAGTACTGAGCATAATTGGGTGTTAGGAGTACAGTGGCATCCCGAGTGCATGACGGATGAGTTTTCCCACCGCCTGTTTGCCGCCTTGGTCAAGGCCAGCATTAACGAAAGTGGAAAAACCGTCCGGGATCACTAAGTGCAGGGGCGATGCCCACATCACCCCAATTTCCTGGGAATCTATCAGAGAAAGGATGATATAGATGCTGGTTATTTCCGGCGGCAAGATAATAACCATGGGACCGCAAGGTACCCTGCAATCTAAGATAATTATAGTAGAAGGAGACCGTATCAAGGCCATAACCGAAGCTGATGATGTGCCTGCCAACGCTCAGCATTTGGATGCTGGTGGAGGATATATTCTTCCCGGCTTTATCGATGCCCATGCGCATATTGGTCTGGATGAGGAGATATACCGGGTAGAAGGTGATGATGTCAATGAGACCACTGATCCGGTGACTCCACAGTTGCAAGCTGTAGACGGTATACACTTTCGTGATTTGGCCTTTCAGGATGCATTGCGAGGCGGCATAACCCGGGTAATGTCTATGCCCGGCAGCGCCAATGTTATCGGCGGTCAGGCAGTATTCTTGAAAACTTTAGCCGCGGATATGAGCGGTATGATATACAAGAATCCCTGGGGATTGAAGGCTGCTCTCGGCGAGAACCCTAAACGGGTTTATGGAGAACAGCAAAAGAAAGCCCCACGTACCCGTATGGCCAGTGCCAGTCTCTTACGCGAGGCCTTCTATAAAGCGGCCCGCAATCTGGAAAAGGAATCCCTGGACCCGGAAATTGAATATAAGCAGATGCCCATTTTCAAGGTACTCAGAAAAGAGATGCCTTTGCTCTTACATGCTCATCGCAGCGATGATATGCTGACCGCCCTGCGTCTCAAGGAAGAATTCAACATAGATATAATCATCCAGCATGCTACCGAAGCAGTGCTGATAGCCGGGGAACTGCGCCAACAAAATGTTCCCGTATTCATCGGTCCCCTCCTGGTGAACCGGGCTAAAGTAGAGATGCAGGAAGTGGCGTTTAAGAATGCCCGTTTACTGAAAGAAAGGGGCGTAATCTTCAGTCTAATCAGCGACCATCCGGTAACACCTATTGAACACCTGCGGGTATCCGCAGCCTTGATGGTGCAAGAGGGCTTGGATGAGGAGACTGCTTTGAAGGCTATAACATTGCACCCCGCTCAGGCTTTGAAGGTGGATAATGAACTGGGCTCCATCGAGGTAGGCAAACGAGCTGATCTGGTAGCCTTCGATGGCCATCCTTTTGATTTTCGCTCGCGAGTGAAATGGGTGGTAGTGGATGGACAGGTATGGCATAATAGCGATGAACACTAACCTCACATGGGTGGACAGGAAACATGAGGTAATCACCATCCTGGAATCTCCGCAATAGGATAAGGTGAAAGGGGGAAAGGAGACGTGAACAGAGGGGATACATTTACCATCTATATGGACGGAGTAGCCCTGACCGTATGTGTGTTAGGATTCTACAGCGAGGAGTACACTGGCGAAGAAATGGTTATCCTGGCCTTGGTCAGTCAGGAGAACCTGGTTCATGTACCCCTGGAAGATTTGCAAGCTCTGTTTCCCCAGCGCAAATATGTGAATTAACACTCCTTAATCGAAGTCAAGATAAACAGCGCAAGATAGGGGATGGCCCCTGCCTTGCGCCTGTTTA
>DLUN01000217.1:0-792 GCA_003444615.1 Syntrophomonas sp. | reverse complement strand
GTACAAATTGATTCCTGAGGCTATATTTCTTATTAACAGATAACAGCAGGCTCCAAAAAAGCAGATAAATTCCGCCGCATAGCTGGCAAAGGGCACATTTAATACATATTGCTGCACTAAGATGGCAATCATCAGCGCTAATAAGAGCAAGGTGCAGGTCTCACTGGCGATTTTACGTTTTTGAGCTACGGTACGCTCATCTTGAATTAAATCTCTCATGGTGTCTCCTCCCAGAATAATTCATCTAAGGTTTTACCCAGTGCTTTGCATATGGCAATGCACAGTTTTAAGGAGGGGTTATACTTTCCCGCTTCAATCAACCCTATGGTCTGGCGTGTAACCCCCACTGCTCGTGCTAGATCCTCTTGTTTCATATCCCGTTCAATACGGGCCACCTTCATCTTTATGTTTTTCATGATGAACCTCCATGCTCCAATAGTAACATAAAAATTACATAATGCAAAATATATATTGCATTTTAACTCATAATTTAAATACCAGGTCAGCCATTATTTACATCAAGGTAAAAAGGCTGCCCGGTCGAATCTTTGATTAATAGGCCACAATTATATAATTCGAGGTGATGTTATTGATCAAGTGGTTGAAGCAAGTGGTGGCCATAATAATACTGGTGTGTTTCCCGGTTACATATGGGGCTCAGGCCGCCAGCGTTGTTAACATAAGCATTGACGGGAAGGAACGCCAGTTAAATCCACCAGCCCAAATAGTGAACGATCGCACCATGGTACCGGTACGCTTTATAGTAGAAGATCCTGCTCTGCAGGGCCAGGT
>DLUN01000206.1:2846-4380 GCA_003444615.1 Syntrophomonas sp. | reverse complement strand
TTGAATTATGCAAAAGTCTCATTTAAGTATAGCCGCCAAGTCCAAAGCATCGTTAAATGCCTCTTTATTGCCTCGGGAAAAAATATTTTTGCCATTAACAAAAACAGATGCTTGGTTGACCTCCATTTTGCGATTCGGTTTACGTATTAATAAATAATTAAAGTAAGGAAGGAGTAGTGAGATGCGAAAAAGACTGAGCATAGCGATTTTAGCAATGTTTATTCTGGTCATATGTGCCGGGGTGGCAAGTGCTCAAGGCAACGGCAATAAGGGATTCAAAGGCCACGGCCATCCCCATAAAATGGCGACTAAGGCCCATATTAAGGGAGGCGGTTTCGATTTTATCGACATGGAACGAGAATGGTCCCGGGAAGCCGTTCTGGAAGCCAAGATGCTGGGATTCGTTAACGGGGACGAAAAAAATCGCTTTAATCCCAATGAACCTTTGACCCATCTGGAAGCAATCATAATGTTGCTAAACACCGAAGGGGTCGATTTGGAAGACTATGAACTAGATGAGGATACCGAGAAGTTTTTTGCCGACAACCAGAACTTGCTGAAAAAAATCCCTGACTGGGGTAAAAAGTGTGTGCAGATCGCTTACGATAAAGGAATTGTTCTGGAGGAGGAGTTAAAGACCTTTAATCCTAACCAAGGTATCAAACGTTATGAAATCTGTCTTTACATGGCTCGAATAGCCGATGATACCGAGAACCTACCCCGGAACCTCCAGGAATTTAAAGACTGGCAGGAGATACCGGAACAATACCGGCAAGTGGTTGGAAATATGCGTAAGCTGAGATTGGTGAATGGTGATCTGGACGGCAAGTTTCATCCCCATCGGGTGCTCAAACGTTGCGAGATGGCGGTGATACTGGGAAACCTGGAAGACAATGTTTTACATAGGTTTGACCAGGCCAAGGTGATCGGCTCTTTTGAAGAAGCCTCAGTTCCCGATAGAAACGGCAATTATACAGTTATAGTAAACAATAATAGCCGAGATATCGAAGTTGAAGCTGATGAAGATACGATCATATTTGTGGATGGCAGGAAAGTCGATGACCTGGATAATATCACAGCAGGCAGCCGTATCAGGATATTAGTTAAGGATGATAAAGCCGTCCTGATAAGAATAAATACCGTTGCAAATTAATTAAGCTGCCTGAAAAACGAAGTCCCAAGCAGATAGACACCCCGTACATTTTACGGTCTGAGGGCTGCTTTGAGAGCAGTCCTCAGTTTATAGCCGATGAATCTCTGCAGCACTGTATGATAGAATTCACATATCAGCCAGGTATTTTCCAGGAGGACCGTAATGATCGATCCAGGCAAAAACGCCATAAATGATCTCGTGGATAAGTGTGTGCAAAGATTTCAGGCCGGGGAAGAACATGCTCTGGATGAGATTTATGATTATCTGGTGCAGTTTGGCCTGCGGGTGATAGCCAAGACATGTGGCAAATATATAGATTCCGGAGATGAAGAGGCTGCCATAATACCCGATGTAATTCTTAATGTGCTGGATAAGTATTCC
>DLUN01000206.1:2037-2722 GCA_003444615.1 Syntrophomonas sp. | reverse complement strand
AATCGAGACCGCTTTCTTTGAAGATATTATTGATGATATAGCCAGGAAACAGGAGATAAAGACCCTCGCCCAACTACTGGCCCAATTTGATTTGACTTTTGGGATGCTGGTCGACGGATCGCCCCGCCAGGCGCGAACCAGGGAAGAAGCCCAACGGGCAGCCCTGATCATAGCACAAGACCAGGCACTGAGTTCTTATCTGATGGATAAGGGTATGCTCCCCCACAAAATATTGGAGGAACAGTATCACGTAAACCGCAATATTTTGGATAGATATCGAAAATACATAATTGCCACGGTACTTATTCATATCAATGATTTGGGATATCTTAAACCGTATGTCTTACCGCAACCGAGGAGGGGAGAAAAATGGCTCGAATCAAAGGCGTAGTAATGGAATACAACGATGGGCAGGCAATCATCATGACACCTCAGGGAAATTTTGAACGCATCAAGACAAAAAAGCCCCTCGAAGTAGGAGAGTATTACTATGGAAACTCGGCTACGATGCAGAAGCGCTATGCCATGATAGCAGTCCTGTTATTGGCTCTTACTCTAGGTACCTGGGATTTCTTTGCGGTTCAGGCGTATGCCCAGGTCTCCTCTTCGCTGGAATTGGGTGTAAACCGCTGGAACAGGGTCGTCATGGTTCGCCCTCTAGATGCCAAGGGCGCAACCATACTGC
>DLUN01000206.1:0-1793 GCA_003444615.1 Syntrophomonas sp. | reverse complement strand
GAAGAAAGTCTGGAGCCCCATAGCGCACCTGCCAAATTCCCCTTGTCTGCCCAACCTAAAGATAAACGGAATGTAAAGTTCAAGCAAAATATAGAGAAAGAAATGAATAAAGGACTGCAGAATGCCCTTAAAAAACGTAACAGCCATGCTGATATCAATAATGGTAAGTCACCAATAAATAACCGCGACGCCAATCCTAATAATGAAAAAATAAAGGAACTACCCAAGGATCAACCTAAGGGGTTAAAAAACAACAACAAATCCGAGAAGGTCAATAAAAGGCCGGACAAGTATGAGAATAACGGTCGAGACAAAGGCAATAATCCATCGAAATCGAACAGATCAGCAGGCCCTCACAAACCAGGCAATAACTGAGTTTATCCTGGTGTACCTGCATGTTCATAATCACAGTGGTGTCCGGGCGGGTATATTCGCGCAGTTCATCGATAATAAGACGCAAGCCACTCCACTTGATAAAGGAAACCAGAATATCAATCCTATCCGCCGAGGGAATCTCTTTTTTTAATTCTGTGGCCAGGCTAGGTTCGTGCACAGCAGCAGAAAAAAGTGCGCTTGGAGCGATGGAAGTCTGAGGTCTGGGAGAATACTTTGTCCGTCATCTGCCCTTCTAACGGTGGTTTATATAGCGTTGAGCGGTTGGCGGTCTTTCCGCTGTGGTACTTTGGCTTGGTCATCTCCATTTCCCAAATTTGATTAGCTTTTTCTTCTATTTCAAGCTGTCCAATTCCATTCTTAACGTCTTTAATAGCTCATTATATCTAGCCTCAAGAACCTTCCGATAATAATCAGCTTCGTTCTCATCCTCCTTATGAATATAATAATCCTTAAAAGGAACTGGAATACAGTGTCCATATAGAGACAGAGTATTCATGTGGGACATGTAATCATTGGGTGTCCGAACTGAGATTAAGCTATTGGCTTTTGCTGAGATATAAGTTCGATTTAACACACTGTTTAAAACATTATCTTTATCTCTTCGAAGCTCATCAGAAGATTTTCCTATTGTAGTTGCACTAAACAGAGGAATAATATGGTGATCCTGAATGTTAAGGTTATACTTCTGCTCATTGAAAACAATCTCTCTTTTAGCAGCTATATCCCAAGGATTTAATCTTACATCGACACCTGGCAAGAAATCATAGGGCTGCTGACTTAAAATATATTGTAAAATAGCATCGTACAATGCTCGTGGAATGCTATTGTCGGGATCTTGCATCATTAGAACATTTTTCGCGGAATAGCCTTGATAGTCAAGGAGAGATGAATAAACGGATTCCAGATATTCTTTGCCATCAATTACCCATGCTGCTAAATATTTGACATCATGTATGGTTCTATCATTTTGGGCTTGGCGGTAGGCTCCTCCAAAGATACTAGTCCAGTACCAATACTCCAATCTATCGACAGCCTTTTTATCAGTCCATATTTCGTCCTTAAGCAAATAATAAGCTATAGGAAGAATCATCAATTCATAAGGGGTATCCTGTAAATATACGATTCCACATCTGAATTGAAGAAAGGCAAACGCTCTTGCCAAAGCTACAATAGTGGCTTGGGTATTGCTGTTAATCTCCGAAGGTTTTAGATTTAATATTTTACCCTTCTTTATGTGCTCTGTTTTAAGATTCTCCGGATTATCTGCACAGTAAGTAATCATTGATAAGAAATTAAGAAACTGATTTTTTACAATTCTCGTTGGCTGATTGTCTTCTACGCATCCCATATTTAGAGGGGTCCATTTTGAGGGGATATCATTTCCTTTGAGTTGATAA
>DLUN01000196.1:10355-17394 GCA_003444615.1 Syntrophomonas sp. | reverse complement strand
GGGGGGCGCGGGACAGGATGTCCCAAGAGGGCTACCAAAACAGGATGTTTTGTTTAGCCCGGTACCCCCTGAGTCGCACATCGAGCCGTTACTATATCGTGACGACGGAACAGGTGCGAAGGGTAAACCTACTGGCACATTATGATTTAGCAAGAGACATTTTCACAGCAATGACACATAAGATAGCTTCTAGGCCTGTCACCGCGAGGCTTTTTTCACAGCCATGAAAGTATGTTTAACATACAGGGGAGCCAGAACAAATTGTCCCCCTGCCTAGTCTTTGTTAAGCCTTCACCTTAATGTTTTTATACTCTTTGGTGATGGCTATTACTGCCTGTTCGGTGGGCAGGCGTTCACCGCTGGAACCGGATGCATAGCCATCGGCATCGGAATTGGCCACCGAATACTGGGCGGTAGGTACATCAGCAAAAGGCCCCCCGTGGGTCAGTACGAAAACCTCGGGGTTTACACTGCGGGCTGCCCGGCACATTTTCTGTACCTCCTCAGTAGCCTTTTCCAGGGTCATGACTTCTTTGGCCCCGGTTAGCCCGCCGCTGGTTACCCCAACAATAGCGCCGATTATATCGGCACCGGCCTCCGCCATTATTCTAGCCTCTTCAGCATTGAAGGCCCAGGCTACTGTGAAGATATCTTTTTGGTGAGCAGTTCGTATAAGCTCCACCTCTCGGGAAAAGCCAATTCCCGCAGCTTCCAATTGTTTGGAGAAAAATTCCCCATACAATCCACAGAAGGGTTCGTTGGTAATACCGGAAAAACCCAGAGCCATCATCTCATCGATGATCCATTCCAGGTTTACCGTCGGGTTATGAGCCCCTATTCCCGCTATACAGGGTGCGGTTCTAACTACCGGGATTATTTCCCGGGCCATTTCTTTTACACAAGTATTGCAGTCTTCATAGGGCATCCAGGCCAGGAGGGTGGGAAGGCCCATCATGCGAAATTTGGCGGTGGAATAAACCGCTACCAGATCAGCTCCGCCCAAATCCGCACATTTAGCCGTTAATCCGGTCCCAGCGCCGAACATAAGTAAGGCACTGTTTTGTTTAACTTGATCCCGCAGTCGGGTTAAGATTTCCCTGCGCTTATACTGTATAGCCATAATCTGCCTCCCAATTATTCTTAAAAGGGTATTACAAAGGGCAGGTCAGACTTATTCCCTTTCTTCCATTTACCATCCAGCATTTCTAGCAACAGTTCTGCCATTAATTCAGCAAACTCAGGCTCGTTCATGTGTTTGTCTACTAAAATGACTTCCAAGTTATCCTTATTGGGATCGATAGTAGCTTTAAGAGCTTTTACATACTGTACCGCACGTCGTGACCAGTTGGGATTGTTTTCATCGGCAACCCATACCGGTCCGGCTCCAGGTCCAGCCCAACCCAGTTCTATATCCGGTGAAGCCAGGTCACAGGCTCCCCATCCCCGCATAGGCACGCATAAAACACTGGGGCCTTTGGCCGCATTGAGTTTCTCGGCCATATGTTCACCAATCCTATAGATCTCTTCCATGGACACGCCCACACAGGTAACAGTCGGGTTGTGTTCATACAATCCCCGCCCCGGCTGGTCGGTTTCCTTCAACAACCTTTCCGGTACAGTGTGTTTAGGACCGAAGTTTATCAAGTCCAGTCCTCCGGGGGCTATCACCTGTGGAATACCCATATCTCCAGCAGCGGTCATACGGTCGGGGCCGGCACTTAGTACCCCTCCCAACATTTCATCGCCGATTTCATGAGTGGTTATATCGAGAATTCCAGTAATATAACCGTCCCGGATCAGTTCTTCCATGGAACGGCCTCCACTGCCTACCGCGTGGTTAATCATAACATCGTACCCGGCTTTTTCCACGACAGAGGAAGCGTGCAGGACACAGGGGGTAGTAACTCCAAACATCATACAGCCAATCAGAGGCTTATCCTCTATTCCTTCCATATCCGGAGGAGAAGCCATTCCTACTACAGCTGCAGCAGCATTATTTAGTACCTGACGGGTTACTCTGTTTAGTCCAGCTTCGGCGATGGGGTATATCATGCAAATATCTGAAGTGCCAACGTAAGGTGATACATCTCCTGAAGCCATGGTGGTCAGCATGACTTTGGGAAAACCAATGGGAAGTGATTGCATAATGCGGGTAGCCATACTGGCCCCCATAGAGCCTCCATAGGCAATAATACCATCCACCTCTCCTCTTTCCCGCATTTCATTGACTAATTTAATAGCCCCTTGGGTAATTAAATCAGACGCACTGTTCCGGTCCAAAGCAAAGATTTCTTCTTTTTTCTTGCCCACCTGACCCACCACATCGCTCAAGCTGATATCAGCCCATCCTACTTCATGGCCCACACTCAGTTCTAATATGCTCGGCTCCCCACCAGCCGCTTTGACCCTTTGGCTTAGAAACTTGATTTCCTCGCCTTTGGTATCAAGAATTCCCGCTACAATGATCCTTTTAGCCGTCATGCTTTTCCCTCCTGTTGTTGACTAGTTTATCCTGCCAATTGACAAACCATATTAAATCATCTTCTAACTGCAGGTATGGGACCGCCTGAGAAGTATTGGCCTCTAAGCAGCATGCAAAATCTTCGGTTCCACCTGTTCCCAGCAGTACTTTACCGCTGGCCGATTCTAAGAAAGCCGTCCGGGCATCTGGGTAAGCTTTGACCAGTGCTTTGGCAGCCCGGCATGCGTCCGATTCCCTCAATTCAACCCCTAGCTTTTGGGCTTCTAGTTCCATCTCTTGCAACAGGTATCCGGCGCAATAGGCATCATCCAATACAAATTTACCGTACTGCCCGGCGCACACTATGGTTATCCCACAGGAAGCAGCCCGGGCTGCTGATAATCCGGCTGCGGCACAAGACCTGGCGTTTAAGAGGCTGGCTATGAATAGCTGTACACAGTTCTTAGCCTTGTCTATGACCCGGGTGCCATTACTGGTGCACAGTACCACATCCCTGTCCCTAACTGGAAAGGTTCTGGCTTCAGCCGGTGAGTTATCTAAATCAAAACCGGGTAATTTGATGCCCTGCCATTCACCGCTGGTAAGCATTTTTCTTTCCCTCCCCAGCTGTCGCGCCTTCTCCTCCTCAGCCACGGTATATACCCGGCGGCACCCGTTATCCAAAAGGGAAACAATAGTGCTGCTGGCTCTGATAACATCTATCACCAGGCAAACGGTGTTGTCCGAGTCCGTACTATAATCCCGCAGGGACAAAGCTGTATCTACTTCTATGAATGTAGCCATTCTCTCACCATTTCCCACAGTTTAATTAAAGCTCTCCCCGTTGCCGGTCCAACAACAAGGAGAGCTTACCGGTTTATTTTTCCCCCAGAGGAATATTCTTAAATTGCTGACAAGCTTCTTTGAGGGGCACTTCAATAGGAATGCGTTCGATACTGGAAGCACCCAGAAATCCTACCGACTCAGTATTCTCGTATATATAACGGGTATCTTCCGGATAGGCTATCGGTCCACCGTGGGAGAATATCATAATGTCCTGGTAACCTTCCCGAGCGGCCTGGGTCATCTGTTTGATAAGGTCAGCTGATTTTTCCAGGGTAAGCTTATCCTCAGCATACTTGGAACCTATGGAACCACCAGCAGTCAGACCCATGTGGCATATTAAAACATCCAGTTGGGCTTGACCAACTAAACGGGCTTCCTCCACATTAAAAGCGTATCCCAGAGTAAAAAACCCTAATTCCTTGCCGATTTTTAGAGTGTCAATTTCCACTGCATATCCCATACCGGTATCTTCCAGCTCTTGACGGAATCTGCCGTCAATGAGGCCGACAGTAGGGAAATTCATAATTGCTGAGAATCCTAGATGCTTTAGATGTTGGAGGTAGGGGCGCATTTCCCTGGTGGGATCAGTGCCGCAGATACCAGCAATCATGGGAGTTTCTTTTATCACCGGGAACACACGATGGGCCAAATCAATTACTATTTGGTTAGCATCACCATAAGGCATGAGACCGGCCAGAGAACCCTTTCCATCCATACGGAAAAGCCCTGAGTTGTAGACCCCGATTAGGTCCACTCCGCCCTGTTCGGCGAACTTACCCGAGATACCAGTGCCAGCACCAGCGATTATAATGGGTTTGCCCGCGTTAATCTGCTGCTGCAGCCTAGCCTTTACTTCTTCACGAGTGTACTGTTTGGCCATAAAGCATACCTCCTCAAATTTATCCCTTTATATCAAAAAGCCCATTCTCTTCCTCTTCCATGAGTCCCCAGGCATCCAGGGCTGCTTGTAATTCGGGATGTTCTTTAGCAGCCTCCTCCATAGGAATCCCCTGAACGGCTGCATCTATCACTTGCCGCATAGCTCTGGCACCCGCTACCGGTCCCATGGGATGACCATGTATGGCCCCTCCACAGCCCATAATGCTGTCTGGTCCCAAATCACGATATATGGCATGTACACAGTTGGGCATCACACCGCCGCCCGGCATGGGGAAAACCCGTTTGATGTCACACCAGGGATTATTCAGATGGTGTCCTATTTGCAGGTAACGTTCCCGCAAGAGAGGGAACTTCCCATAGGGGCTGGGATAGACCACCATATCTGCACCGGCCATACGAGCCAGTTTACCCAGAATTAAATGAGAACTCATGCCGGATACTGGGGATTCATACATGGTTCCGGCAAAATCCAGATGAGCCATAATGGGAACATTTATATCGGGATGTTCAGCCAGGCCCTGCATAGCAGATATGCCTACCGTCAGATAATTGATCATGATGGCATTGGCTCCGGCATCAATTGCCCGCCGCGCATTATCCAGTACATTTAAGGCGCTATCAGTAATGTTAGGAGTATACAAAACTTTATGGCCGGTCTCCTCATAATGCTGGCGGATTACTTCCATATACAGCTTTATCCGCTGGTCGCGAGGATTAAAGGGGGGATCGGCGATCAACTCATCATCCTTAATGATGTCTACCCCTCCTTCTACTGCTCGAGAAAACAAGCGGCAACCCACCTCAGGGGTATATCCGGTACAAGGCTTAATCATATTGTTCAGCAAGGGCCGGTCATATACTCCCAGCAGTTGCCGAATACCTTCTACACCAAACTTTGGTCCTTTGAAACGGGCTAAAAATTTAGGAGGGAATTTGATATCCAATAATTTTAGAGGACCTACCATAGAAATGTTGCCGATTATGGTAGATAACAGCATGGGTATTTGGGGCCCGAAATTAACTGCCGGAAAGGCTAACTGAAATACCCACTGGCGGGTATCCTGCCCCCCTGGTACTTCATATTCGTTAGCAGGTACTTCATAGATACTAACAACTTTTGCCACATATTTTTCCCGTACTTCTGGAGTCTCTTCTGGGACTGGCACCCAGGTACCGGTAGTTTGTTCAATGGCAATAGAACTGATTTTTTTTACGATGTCAACGTTACGAGCGGTCTGTAAGTAATAGGTGGCTATTACATAATCTCCAGTCGCTTCGATGTGTTCCGGTATTACCAACATTTCTGTTTCTGCCAACCGCATTTGCTCCTTTCCATCGTTATGTTTTCATGCTAATGTTATGCAATCTTGTCCGTCCTTATTCTACTTTCCGTTAGAGAGACACAAGGGGACGGTTTTGGCGTGCCATTTTAACTGACACACCAAAACCGTCCCCTTGTTTTACCCCTGTGACGTTCTATTAAATTATGATGCAGATAAGCCCTCCGCTGCCTTCGTTGACTATACGCTGTAAGGTATCCTGCAGTTTGATCTGGGCATTTTCAGGCATGCGATGGAGTTTATTCTGAATGCCTTCTCTAACCAGATCATGCAGTGATTTGCCAAAAATATTTGATTCCCAAATCTTGCCCGGGTCTTCCTCAAACTCATCCAGCATATAGCGGACCAGTTCCTCGCACTGTTTTTCGGTGCCTATTATCGGTGTTATTTCTGTAGTGATATCAGCACGGATAATGTGCAAGGATGGAGCTTTGGCTTTTAGTTTAACCCCAAATCGATTCCCCTGGCGTATTAGTTCCGGTTCTTCTAAGAACATTTCTTCCAAACGCGGAGTTACTACCCCATAGCCTGATTCTTTTACCTCTTCCAGGGCTCCGGAAACTTTATCATATTCCCGTTTGGCTACACTAAAATCCTTCATCAATCTCATAATATCGTGGGTTCCTTGTACCGCAAACCCACTGACATCGCTAAGGGACCGGTAGAACAGCTCTTCGGGAATGGTGACATCAATGGCAGCGGTACCTGTACCCAAATTCATTTCTTCCAGACTGACATAACTTATATTCTCCACTTCTGAGAGCTGTTCGATAGCTTTGTCAATATCACGAACTTTGCGGACATCGTTGAGTATGTTGCGAATCGCATTCTCCAAGCCTTCCCGGAGCCAGAAATCCTCATCTAACTCATCTACCCAACGCGGTAATTTGATGTTAACTTCCTGAACCGGGAATTCATAGAGAACTTCTTCCAGAACTCCGTAAATTTGTTCCACAGTCATCTGAGCAACATCCAGAGGAATCACACTAACCCCATATTTCTCGCTTAATTCTTCGGCCAGACTGAGAGTTTCACGGTCATAGGGTTTGGTGGAGTTCAATAGTATTACAAAGGGTTTGTTTAATTCCTTTAGTTCCGCAATAACACGCTCTTCTGGCAACTCATAGTTTTCTCTGGGTATATCGCTGATGCTACCGTCGGTAGTGACGACAATGCCGATGGTCGAATGATCGACAATCACTTTCCTGGTTCCTATTTCGGCCGCTTCTTCGAAGGGAACCTCATAGTCAAACCAGGGAGTTTTTACCATACGAGGTTCATCATCCTCTTCATAACCCAGTGCCCCTTCAACAGTGTAGCCCACGCAATCCACCAGTCTGGCTTTAAAGCTCAGTCCGCCGGTCGTGGTAATCTCAATGGCTTCATTGGGAACAAATTTGGGTTCGGTGGTGGTAATGGTCTTCCCTGCCCCACTCTGGGGGAGCTCGTCTTTCGCTCGTTCCCTATCATAGATGTCCTTGATATTAGGCAG
>DLUN01000196.1:0-10090 GCA_003444615.1 Syntrophomonas sp. | reverse complement strand
TGTGCGTTCAGCGATATCCTGTAAGATGTTGTTACCTTCCACTTCTCATTTTCCCTCCCTTGGATTAGACTTTACAAAGGCACCCTCCCTCCGATACGGATACCCTTTTACTCCTTAACGTTTAACAGTACAAATATATTTATCAATATTCGGTAATATAACCAGAAAACAAAAAAAGTGTGAACTTCTATCACACTTTATTTGGCTAACACTAGGGTTGAACAAGGTCTTCTATCTCATGCTTCTTGCCCCGTTTCATTAACCGGTCCACTTCATCACGGGGATTAACCTGTTCGTGCAGTATTCGATAACAAGCTCTGGCAATAGGCATATCAACCTGAAATGACTCTGCTAATTTATGAGCTATCTTGGAAGTATATACTCCTTCCACCACCATACCAATTTTATCAAGGGTCTCTGCCAGGGTTAATCCCTGTCCTATCATCATTCCAGCCCGTTGGTTGCGGGAGTGGATGCTTCCACAAGTAACTACCAAATCACCTAAACCACTCAATCCAGCAAAGGTACGAAAATCTCCTCCCATAGCCACTCCCAAACGAGTCATTTCTGTTAAGCCGCGGGTAATGAGGGCTGCCAGGGTGTTGTCACCATAACCAAGCCCGCGAATTATGCCAGCAGCAATGGCGACAATGTTCTTCAAGGCCCCCCCTAGCTCGACCCCGGCAACGTCGGGGTTGGTGTACACTCTAAACCAGGAAGTCATATAAAGATCCTGTACCTGATGGGCAGTTTTTAAGTTGATTGAAGCCGCCGTAACAACCGTAGGAACCTTACGGGCTACTTCCTCAGCATGACTGGGTCCAGACAAAACCGCATACCTTTTTAAGATATCCTGGCCCAAAACATCAGCAGTCACCTGACTCATGCGCATTCCTTTTTCTATTTCCAAACCCTTAGAGGTGTTTATTATGAGGGCACCAGCAGGTATTATAGGGGCAATGCTGGTTAGCACCTGCCTGACTGTCTGGGCAGGTACAGCCAGTATAATCATCTTAGCCGGCTTCACCGCTTCATAAATGTCGCTGGTAATATGTACCGATTTAGGGATGGCCACACCTGGCAAGTATTGCCGGTTTTCACCCGTTAACTTCATTTGAGAAATACCATCTTGTTCCCGGCCCCACATAGTAACCTTGTGACCGCTTAAACTCAGTAAAATAGCTTGAGCTGTTCCCCAACTCCCTGCTCCTAGAATACAAACTGGATGCATATAAACCTCCACAAATAGTATGCTTAAGCACGGGATCCTAGCTTAGGTTCTGTGCCACTGCGCAACCGTTGAATGTTTTCTCGATGACGGTAGACCACTAAGGCGGCCATCAATAAGCATAATATCAATAGTTCAAAAGGTTCTTTCATGGCCAGGGCTAAAACCGGCAACAATACAGCCACGGTAATTGATCCCAGTGAAACATAGCGCAACAAGGCGACTACTACTAAAAAAACCACCAGCATTATTAACAATTCCCGGGGCATTAAATAAAGAATGATACCTGCAGAAGTTGCTACACCTTTGCCTCCCTTGAAGCGTAAGAAAATTGGATAACAGTGCCCTACAACTGCTGCAAAAGCACAGCCAACCACCAGCCACTCTCCGCCAGCCATAGTACCGATCCAGGCTGCTGCGACTCCTTTTAATAAATCAGCTGCTAAGGCGGCAGCAGCTGCAACTGGCCCCAGCGCACGGAGAACATTGGTGGCTCCGACATTTCCACTTCCCCGGGTGCGTATATCGACTCCTTTTAATAAGGAAACCAAATAAGAAAAAGGAATGGCTCCAATGAAATAGCATAGAACAACTAAAATTAAACCGTACACAATAATCCCCCCACGTTATTGTTCCTGGCTGCTGCGAGCTCTCACCAGCAAGCGAATAGGTGTACCTTCAAATCCAAAATTCTGACGCAGCCTGTTTTCCAGGTAGCGAAGGTAGGAAAAGTGAATCATGTCTGGATTATTGGAAAACAAAACAAAAGTTGGCGGTGCGGTGCGTACCTGAGTACCATAATATATTTTAATCCGTTTTCCTCCGCCGCCGGGAAGAGGATTTAACATCATAGCCTCCTTAAGTACCCGGTTAATTTCAGCAGTGGGTATTCTTCGATTATGCTGCTCTACTACAAAATCCGCAATATCCAGGACCTGAAAAATGCGTTTGCGGGTTAGGGCGGAAATATACAGCAGTGGTGCATAGGATAAAAATTTCAATTCCTCGCGAATATCTTTATCAAATTTATTCATGGTGCTGCCGGTCTTTTCTATCAGATCCCACTTGTTTACCACAATTATATTAGCTTTGTTCTGTTCATGCACATAGCCGGCTATACGCTGATCCTGTTCTGTCACTCCATCGACAGCATTAAGCATAATCAATACCACATCTGCCCGGTCCACACTGCGCAGGGCTCTTATTACACTATATTTTTCCGTGGTTTCCTTAATGCGTGATTTTTTACGGATACCAGCGGTATCTATGAGAATATAGTCTTTGCCATTATAGCGAAAGGGAGTATCGATAGCATCCCGGGTGGTCCCTGGTACATCACTGACGATTACTCGTTCTTCTCCCAGCAAGGCATTTACCAATGACGATTTGCCGACATTAGGACGCCCTACTATGGCTATTTTAACCGCATCGGGGTCCTCAGCATACTGAGAAGGGGGACCGAACTTGCTTATTACCGCATCTAAAAGTTCATCGGTATTCATACCATGCATAGCGGAAATGGGGATGGGGTCTCCCAATCCCAGATTATAAAATTCATAGTATTCCAGCTGCTTGTGAAAGTTTTCAACCTTATTAGCAGCAAGAACAACTGGACGATTAGACTTTCTCAGCAGTTCAGCCACCTGCTCATCTTCATGAGTAATGCCGTCTTTGGTATCCACCACAAAAATGATTACATCGGCTTCCTCGATGGCTAATTCAGCCTGGAGCTTAACTTCCCGGGCAAATAAGTCTTCTTCATCAAAGCGTATTCCTCCGGTATCAATGATAATAAATTCCCGCCCAGCCCAATCGGTACTATCATAAAGGCGATCTCTGGTAACCCCAGGAATGTCCTCCACAATAGCTTTACGGGCTCCGGCCAGACGGTTAAATAAAGTTGATTTCCCCACGTTGGGGCGTCCTACTATGGCAACCACAGGTTTAGCCATGTCCATCCTCCATAAACATCAGTATAAAACTGCTTCCACTAAGGAACGGGCACTGCCATCGGTGGTCCGAATGACCACTCCCGTTCGAGAAGCAATCTCTTCCAGGGTAATATTGTCCAGCAGCATGGTACTGCCTTCTTGCAGCAATACTTCCGGAATTACTACTTTTTTACCACGATAATTGTCCTGCAGGCAATTTATAATATCTGTCCCGGTCAACAGTCCGGTTACAGTTACACCGCCACCAAAGTATTGATTGGGTACGACAATAACCTCAACCCCCAAACCTTTAACCCGGTTCAAATCCTCAGCAACGGTTTGCATTACCGTTCTGGCTGATTCACCGGTAATAAGGAATACCTGAACTGGATCAATCTGATTCGGCAAATCCCTTTTTATCTCCTGCCAGTCATCCATAAACAAACGAATCAAGCCAATACCATTTTCAATCTGGCTGTAATCATCATAATAGTCAGCTGGTGGAACTGGAATACCAGCTTTCACGTAGAACTCATCGGCCAGGTAGACAAAGCCTATGCCAAATCTAGAACGAAAAGTATTCCTCCACTGATTGACCTCTTCAATTAATTCCCGGGCTTCTTGGGCAGTAAAGGTTCGCAAATGTGGTAGTTTATCCCTATGTCCGGTCAGCCCTACCGGCACTATACCTACCGATTGTACTGATGGGTAAAGATCAGCCAATTCATTAATGGATTTCACCAGTTCCTGACCATCATTCAGATCGGGGCAGAGTACAATCTGGGTATGAACTTGGATGCCGGCCTGTTTAAGGCGCTGCAAATCTTCCATGATATGGGCGGCTCGGGGGTTTTTCATCATCTGCTGTCTTAATGGGCCAGAGGTAGTATGAACTGATACATATAAAGGGCTGAGCCGCATACTCTCTAATTTATTCCAATCATCATCTGATAAATTAGTAAGAGTTATATAATTGCCAAACAGAAAGGAGTAGCGGTAGTCATCATCTTTAACATAAAGAGTCTCCCGCATTGCAGGAGGCATTTGATCGATAAAACAAAACATACAGCGATTACGGCATAACCTGATCCGGTCAAAAACTACACCTTCGAACAATAAGCCCAGTTCATCATCAAAGTCCTTTTCTATATCCACCGACCAGGTTTCACCGTTTTTTTTCTCAATTACCAGAGTTATATTATCATCCTGAGAATAGAATTGATAATCGAGAAGGTCCTCCACAGGCTGTCCATTGATGCTGAGTAGGGTGTCTCCCGGCTCCAGTCCCACTGCATCTGCTATACTGGCTTTAATTACTTCCATTATGGGGGCTCCCACAAAAACTTCCTCCCGACTATTTGGCATCTCCTCCCCAATTATCCACGAAAAGCCTGGTCTTCGCAAGTTTAAGGGGGCTAATCAATTCTTTACTGCATTGTTTTCAGCTTATGGTGCAAATTACCGGCAGTTTTTTGCAAAACACCGAACTGGCGCCGTAACAAAAAAGTAGAGCCTTTTACATTTAAGTAGCCTCCGCCCAGTAGTTTAGGCCAATGGCTTATCAACATAATTATACCCTGCCCAGCTACTGAAACTGGTTCTATTACCAGTTCCTCTTCGCTAAAGCCTAGTAAATTACGTAAATCCTCCAACGATTTCTTGCCCATCAGTACGTCCTTGCCCACCCCCAGAGTATAAACCCGGTTACCTTGTTGATCTTCACCGATATAAATAGGAAACCCGCTCTTATCTGCGGCTGTATCACCAAAGCCGGTTATATAGCGAAAATCAAGTTTGTTCAGACGACCCAAGTAAATATGGGCGGCTATTAACGCATGATGGGTACCTGTATTGGCTATAAATATTATATTCATGGGTCTACCTGCCGGCGATCCAGAGCTTGCAAGCGGGTGATCTCCACTAAATTGACCAAGGCCCAATAAGCCTTGCGGGTTCCCAGACCGACCAAGGGTCGTCCTATGAATACCATTCCTACCCGGCGAGAGATAAACCCACCAATTTTCATAACCCAATTTACATGGGGCATAGTGCTAACAGCCAAGACTTGGTGCCTAACCCCCATTATCTCCGCTATACCATGAATAATATTGGTATACCGGTCACCTAAGCTTTTTTTACCCAGCACATAGATGGCATTCTTGTATTCGTCCAAGCCCATAAAACGAATGGAGCCAAAATTGCTGTTATCGGTATTGTCAAAGTATGGTATTGCCATTAATTCTTGCAGGGTAGGCAGGCGATCCTTGGGTAACAACCCCAAGTGCAAAGCCGCAGCGGTCACCGATGAATGAGCACCGCCAAAACAGTGGTAGATGATATTCATACTACCTTCCTCCTGGATAAATAAAGTTAAAATATTTGGGGCAGGACTAATGCTTCACTATTATATAAACGTCATTTTCCAGATCGTGGACCATACCTCCCAAAATCCGGGCCAGTAGTAAAGCTGTTTTTTCCATTTCTTTTTGGTCCTGGGCATAGAAAACCGGACATCCACCGCCTTTTACCTTATCAGGATTCCAGGTAATGATAGCCAGAATAACCTCTTTCAGACCTGCATCCAATTCTAACTCTCCTTTTTAGTTAATCAGCGGCTTTACGCCCATAAAAGCTTTCCAGAGTGGTGCCACGAGTTGATTCCAGCACCGGTACTTTCTTGATTATTTTCATTAAATACTCCATATCAGGTTCGTTAGCTACTATAAAAAGTCCTAAGTATCCCTGATCCACCTGTTTACGCGCCAGGGGCATTAGATCTGGTTCCGCTGTATCCACCTTGGAGCCCAGAATTGAAACCACATCATGAATTATGGCCTGCCGCTGGCCTGGAGCGTGCAGAGTTAGACGGGCATCGTCATTTTTGGGTTTAATGAGTACTCCCATTCCTTCCTGGAGAATCCTTTCTCTCGTCTCCGGCAGGCCAACATTCATTATAACTACATCTTCTACCATTAATAGAGAACCTTCGAAGTGGACCTTGGCAGGAACCACCTCCACAATATCTCCCAGTTGATTACCGCTCATCATTTTTATGGACAGAAATATGCATATAGGGCCTACCGCAAAGGCATAGGGCCAACCCCACCAGTGCACTGCCAAGCTGGTTATGAATGCGGTAAAAATCACCAGGTAATTGCGAGCTTCAAACACCCGGGCAATTCCTTCTATATAATCGTTACCGCGGCGAATTAACTTGGTCTCTTCCAATTTGGTAAGGTTTTCTCTTTCCATATTACGAACATCACGAAATTGCTGAGCAGCCAAGACCAGAAAGGTTACCGCCGTATAATCGGGTTTCATTATGGCAGGAACAGCCACCGCTCCTAAACTGGCCGCAATGAATCCCAGCGCCAGGTGAATCAACTGCCCATGGGGATAAGTAGGATAGTGCCGGTAGTCACTCCTAAGCATTATCCAGCGAGCCAGGAATCCAGTCACTACCCCACAGGCTATTACAATTAAATATTTGTCCATCTACCTCGGCTGCGCTCCCTTGTTGAGGAAATAATAGCCAGCGGCAGCTGCACCAACTACCACCAGTATTATTAATATGGCAGTCCCAGCCCCCCCTGAGCCTCCAGTCAGTGGTTTAGCGGCAGCTTCCTGGCCCTCAACAGGTACTCCCAATACCACAGGAATAGTGCTGGCAAATAGTTTGGCGCCCTTTTCGGCTTCATCTTTACTGTTGGTATGGGAACCTACTTCTATCAAAGTAACCCGGGGACTCAAATCCTGATTGTAATCACCCTTCCCCATAAATATGCCGTTGGATAACCCTGGGGTCTGCTTGTCCATAGCCGCCTTAATCTGTTTGGCAAAATCTAAATTAGCCTTCATATTAGGGTTGGTTCTTCCCACTACCAACTTTATTTTAGTGGCATCCTGTCCTTTCACTTCGGTTTGATACTGGTCTGCCGGCACAGCGTCACGGTGTATGTCAACTACCACATCAGGAGTTGACTCCTTGATTAATTGCATGGCGGTACGACGAGAACGATTATAAGCGTTAATATCATGGGGATTGTGATTGTTGTCACTGTAAATAACCTCAAAACCCAACTGGCGCAAACGATCGGCAAATATCTTGCCTATATCGTAAATACCCCCGTTGCCTTCAATGCTTTCTTTCCCATCGCCTTTGATATATGATTCATCACTATGAGTATGATAAATAGCAATAGTAGGCTTTTTTTGCGTTTCAACCGGTATACTATGCTCCTGGAATATCCAGGCTTTTTTCTCCGGATTATAGTTAAGTACAGGCATGCGCTCCTCACCTTGATAAACACAACGAGCCGTCTCACCTACCACCTCGACTACTTTGTAGCGGGAATTATCGCTGCTGATATATTCATCTCCAGGATAGACTTTAATAGCGGTTTGGTGCACTATGTTGTTGTTTTCATCCACCAGAGTATAATATTTACCCCGGGGAGCTTCTTCCTGTTGTCCCAGCACAGCGGAAGGTACGCATAAAACACCTAGTAGAGCAATTAGAATCGCAACATACCATTTATTCATCATCCTCACCTCGCTCCCTATCATCCACAGGTTTACGAGCTGGTTCTGGCTCTGGTTCTCGCAGGTTACGTATAAGCTCCTCAGGACGGCCTTCGGTTTGTGGTCCTCCCTGTACACGTTCTAAAGTTTCACCAATAACCTCTGCCAGCAGTAGGGCTAGAATACCTGCTAAAATTAAGGAATCAAAGGCACCCGCGCCCCCGATCGCCACAGTTCCCCGTACTCCGGTAGAAGTCAAATATAAAAACTGTCCGATATCTAAGGCTAAAACACCCATAACTGCTGCAAAAAAGGCTCCCCGGCGGGATCGCCCGGCCAAATAGCCAACGATACCTGCCACCAGAGGATAGATGTATATGGGATCAATGAAAATCTCCTCTGGTTCGGCTCCTAAAAACCTACCTGCCAAAAATAGAGCTAAAGCAGTAACAGCAGCAGCGATAACCGCTCGGATTTTTTCCAGAGCAGTACCTGCACCCACCCAAATATAGATGGCTAAGCCAACGGCAATTATTCCTCCAAGATTAATAGTTATCCGCGAACCCAGAGGGATGTCTACAAAGCTGCCCACAATTATCGCCGCTATCCAAAACAAAGCGGCCCGATCAGTCAAACGCAACCTGTCCAGGGCACGATGAGCTACCCCGAAATAAATAAGAATAGAAATCACTACTAAAGCGATCAAGCCCAGAGGAAAATTAGCCATAGCATTCATCCTTTCGCCGATTTTAGGCTTAGATTTCCCCTTTGTACTGCAAATATGTAATGAAAAATAGCCGCTTAAAGCGGCTAATAAATAAAAAACTGCCCCAGGGAGAGCATTCTCCTGTGGCAGCCAAATGGGATTTCCCCATTAAGGCGACTTCAATTAATAAGTTATCTGGCGGCCCAACGTTTGACATCTATACCACGAATAGTGAGCCACTGGGCGGTTTTCCCTAAAATAATGACTGGTTTTTGCTGCAGTTCCCCAATATTCCGGGAACCTGTCATCAGCAAGCCTGCTTTAAGTCTATACAAAAAACCCTGTAAATATCTTTGTAATACGGCTTCCCCTTCGTTAACAAGTATTTTTAACAATGGTCCCGCCATGCCAATAAGGCTTGCTCCCACAGCCAAAGCTTTCACTCCATCCAGAGCGGTACGAATTCCCCCCGTTGCTATTAATGTTATAGGATACTCCAGAGCCAGCAGTTCACCCAGGCTCACTGCCGTAGGTATGCCCCATTCGTCAAATTCATGAACAAACCATCCCTCCCGCCGGTCTTCAATGGCCACAAAATTGGTGCCGCCTTTCCCACCCACATCAAAATAGTTTATTCCAACTCCACAAAGTCTCCGGGCAGCTTCCTGGCTAAAACCAAATCCTACTTCTTTAGCGATTATCGGAACAGGTGAATTTTCCACAAGGCGAGCAACATTTTCCAACATACCAGCAAAATCCCGGTCTCCTTCCGGCATAGCCAACTCCTGAGGTATATTGAAATGCAACTGCAATCCATCTGCCTTAACCATTTCTACCGCTTCCAGGGCTTGTTCCACAGGAGATAGGGCACTGACATTGGCCAGGATAAGACCGTCAGGGTTTTCTTTGCGGACTACCGAAAAGGTATCGCGAAGCACCGGTTCGTGAATAGCCATCGTCTGTGAACCAACTGCCATAGCTAATCCATATTGCCTGGCTAGTTTGGCCAGCGAGCGGTTAATACGCCTTGCGTTCTCGGTGCCTCCGGTTATGGCGTTTATTATCAGGGGATAATTGAGTGTCTTGGATAGAAATCCAGCCGAAGTGTCAATATGGTCTATATTTATCTCGGGAACCGAGTCATTGACCAGATAGACATCCTCAAAACCTGCGGTACAGGGACCATCTGGCAATCTAGCGGCAATTCTAATATGGTCGGCTTTTCTTTTACTGCGAATTATAATAACCTCCCGGCTATTTCCTGGGCTTTTTGTAAGGCGGCGACATCATTTACATTAAAAAATATTTCTTCAACTTTGCCAAATTGGGTCAATTCATTTTCCTTCAGAACCCGGGCATCCAATTCTTCGAAAATCCTGACTAGTTTTAGCTTGCCCTCTTCCAAGCAACTGGTGAAAACCGGCAGGCAAAGACGGCTGTATACAGCCGCTAAGGGCTGTAGATAACCTGATAGTTCCGGAACCACAGCCTGATGGCTGCCTAATTGCTCCAACATATACTGCACCAGATGCATATCTATAAAGGGCATGTCACAGCCCAGTACAAAAATTGTTTCATAGCTGGCATGATACAATCCGGCATGAATCCCTGCTACCGGGCCAAGTCCTACAAACACATCAGTTTCAACCCTATCGGCCATGCCCTGATATAGTTCAGGATTAGTGCTGTCTCTTATACACATCT
>DLUN01000229.1:2488-4271 GCA_003444615.1 Syntrophomonas sp. | reverse complement strand
AAAGAAATTAAGGAAACTGCGTTGGCAGTAGTTGAGTTTACGCCTGCTGTGATGGATGAAGAGTTCGGTGCTATTATGAAAGAGGAAATGGACGGACTATCTGCTAAATTTGCCCGCATCAAAATTCCGTCCGGCGGTGGTTTGACATTTGAGGTTCCGGGGGATGACCCAGATAATCCTGAAGTTGTCAAAGAGTTTAAAGGAGTGGTTGTGGATCACCATCCATGCAATGCTTTATGGCTAGAGGCTTATGCTTCGGGAGGAGATAGCCCTCCCGATTGCAGCTCCCTTGACGGGAAGGTGGGTTATACAAAAGAGGGGGAGAAGCGTGTCTGCGCAACTTGCTCGTATAATCAGTGGGGAAGTGATCCCGTTGGAAGTGGCGGCAAGTGGTGTAAAAATATGCGGCGTATGTATATGCTGCAAGAAAGTGCTATTTTCCCTATGTTATTGACTGTGCCTCCAACATCTCTAAAAAATGTGGCTGACTATGTGCTAAGAGTTCTTTCTCGAAAATTACGCTTATGTGATGTTATTACTACGGCATCTTTAAGGAAGGCAACCAACAGCACAGGAATAACATATAGCCAGGTGTTTTTCAAACTGGCTGGCGTATTATCGCCAGAAACTAGGAAATATATGCAGCAGTATTCTGCTGACATTAAGCCTATTACTCGGCAGCTTGCTATTGGTGTTGAGGATTATTATGTCGCAGAAACCGAAGATACTGACGGCATCGAAGTCTCGGAAGAGGCACCTTCTGCCCCTCGATATAAGCCAGCAAATGAAGCCCCTTTTGATATTCCAGGGCATGTGAAGAAAAGTGCTGCTACAAATACCGGCAAAGAAGATGATCCCTATTTCGGGTCTAATCCCCCATTTTAATATGTTTATCTCATGTCTGGACCTTGGGTCCAGACATGAGATATTTTTATACTCTTAAACATTAAGAAAGGAGGGGTTTAATGGCTATGGCTGGAGATTTTTCTGTTCCTTTAACGCTCAGTTCGTTGTGTGAAGGTAAATTGGAAGAAGAATTTCAGAGCTGTTGAAGCAGAGATCGAAAAACTGAAAAATGAATTGCCACATTATTTGATTGTAAATGGATAAGGGAGTGGTTTAAGGCCATCCCCTCTTATAAAGGAGGGATGCAGCGATGCCCCCTCTCGAAGCACCGCTTATTGAAATGGTAATTCCGGTTAAGCCTATTACGGCAGACTGGAAAATGCAGCGCAAGCGCAAAAAGAAAAAAACAAAGAAAGATATGAAGCCCGAAGCCTGCGAACAATATAGAAACGCTATCCGAAAATATGCAGCAAAGCACACGCCAATCTCCCTTCCATTAACAGAATTAATCGAAGTTGAATATACCATCTTCGTTACTGGTAATCAGTACGGAAAGGTAGGAGACCATGACAACTACTCAAAGCTTCTAGGGGATGCCCTTCAGGGTATCTTGTGGATGGACGATAACCAAATAAAACGAGGAACAACGGAAGTAATCAAGGTAGAGCACAAAGAAGAACAACGCATTGAGATTCGGGTTTGGCCTTATTATCCAGGGGGGCGGTTTGTGAAAGCCTTGCAGTATTTACAGCAGGTTGTAGGTTCAATCTTTACGCGAGAGAAGGAGACTGCCTAATGGGTATTGCAGAGATTACGATTGTTATTCCGGGAAGGCCGGTTCCAAAAAAGAATAGCCCTGTTATTGTGCGAGGCAGATCGGTTGTTCTGCCCTCAAAGTCATACCAAAAATATGAGAAACGCTGTTTGCGCCTTCTGC
>DLUN01000229.1:0-2240 GCA_003444615.1 Syntrophomonas sp. | reverse complement strand
TGGGACGGTTCCCGTATTGTAGGATTAAATAAGAAAAATCCTAGAGCAGAGATCACTATTCGTGAAATTGTAGATTCAGAACAGCGGAAATTATTTGGATTGGAGGCGGAGAATGAAGCCGATTAGAGAGCCTAAACAATATATTGCCTGGGAGAATGTTGATCTTGAGTGGGGATGGTCACTGTCAGAGATAAATAGGATTATAGAAATGTGGAATCGAGGAATGACGGTTGAGGAAATTACTGAAAAACTGAAAAGGCCGTTTATCGAAACTTGGTTGTTGGTTGCTAACTTGATATGGAGCAACATTATTAAGCCAAAGGCAAAGATCTTTTGCCTGCCGTATAGTCAGCGGCCAAGGAACAGAATTAATTTATTCCATGAAGGAGGATTATAAATGAAGGCTACGGGTATTGTAAGGAATATGGACCAATTGGGGAGGATCGTACTCCCTAAAGAACTGCGAAAAGTCTTAGGGATTGAAACCGGGACACCTATGGGCATATTCGTAGATGGGGATTCAATCATTCTTCGTAAACATGAGCCAGGGTGCATATTTTGCGGGAATGTAGATGATGACGGTATGAAAATGGTACATGGAAAGTTAGTATGCCCAAAGTGTCGTCATTTAATTGCTGATGCGTAAATCACTAATACTTTTTATGATTATTGTTTTTGCGCTGGTCGGTGCTCCTAGTAAAATTGCACCGGATAAGCAGGTGTACCGGCCAGTGCCGGTTTCTGCACTAATAGATAAACCGATAACCCACAGAGAGGCAAGCAGAAAAGAAGATGTTCCAAAATATAGAGAACTGCTCATGGAAGCTACAGCTTATTCTTATACCGGCTTCCGCACTTTTACCGGAACATGGCCAAAACGAGGAACGATTGCAGTTGATCCAAAGGTGATACCACTAGGCAGTCGATTGTGGGTTGAAGGTTATGGGTTTGGAGAGGCTGAGGACACCGGTGGAGCAATTAAGGGACATATTGTTGATGTTTTTCTGGAGAATGAAGAAGCGTGTCGGGAGTGGGGAAGGCGGAAAGTGAAAGTGAGGGTATATAAGTGAATATTTACTTATGTGATTAGGAGAGTGGAGATTATGCGGGAGATTAAATTCAGAGGCAAGGTTGATTCTTCTGAAATTGAAGCCCTTGAAGAATGCGACATTCCTCATACAAATGGCTGGATATATGGGACGTATGTACATGATGGCCTCCGCTCTTGGATTATCAGCCATAACATCATAGAAAGCGACAGTGAATTATTTATACCAGAATGGTGGTGGCCGGTAGTGCCTGAGTCGGTAGGCCAGTACACAGGCCAAAAAGACATAAACGGCAGGGAGATTTATGAAGGAGATATCGTTACAAACGGTGTCAGTGTAGGTGTTGTTATCTGGCATGATGTGCGAGCTATGTTCATCATAGATTGTTCACAGTGCGATATAGCACCGATGGATGATTGGTGTGAACTTAAACGTATTGGGAACATCTATGAAAATCCAGAATTGTTAAAGGAAAATGGATAATAACTTTATCTCCTGCCGAACGGTAGGAAGCAAGAAGTGACGATAAACATATGCAGGCTGCCCCGTGCGTGACGGGAGAGCCAGACCTACAGGCAGTGCTTTAGCCACAAGCACAGGACGCTGAAGGGTGGCCGGGACCGGGGACGCCCGATACCGGCTTGACGGCGGGGTGGCCTATTAAAAGCATAGTGCGGCTAAACTTATTAACCCATTTTTAGAGAATTTGCAATAGTAAAAGGGGGTCTGTTGTGACCCCCTTTAAATATTTCTTTTTTCTAAAAACTTTTTCGCCTCCTTCGCCGGAATGGCCCACTGGGTTTGGCTGCTCCCTGGTCTTTTTTCCTTCTCTGCTTTTATCTCCCCCGCAGTACAGAGATGTCTAATCCATTGCGGGGTACAACCAACCAACAGTGCAAAGTGCTCTGCAGGAACCGACAGTCCCCTGTCAATAGCGTCCCTGACCTCGCACATTCTAGTCATTGCCCCTAGCGGTGTCTCCCACCAGGAAGCAGGGATCTCATAGGAAGTAGCACCCAACGGGCACCAGAGCAATTTCTCCAAATCCTGCAAAATTCGTTCCATCCCTTCCGGTTTCGGTCCTGCTCCCCTTGCATAATCCCAGCACTTTCTCAATTCCAAGGCAAGGGGAAAAGGTTCGCTGAGACCTGTCGCGTAGGGTATTCGAACAGGTTTCAGTTGAAACTGCGG
>DLUN01000129.1 GCA_003444615.1 Syntrophomonas sp. | reverse complement strand
AGATGTGTATAAGAGACAGGTTTTATTCATCGTGGTCTGCGTTACGAGCGAACAAATACGAGAAGAGACCTCACTCCCCTTTACTGGGAAGGGATGTTCCTAAAAAACATCCTGTTGAGGTCTCTTTTAGCTGCCTAGTCAGTTTTATTTGGTTAAGTTTCAACCCAGCTAGCTAACCTGTTTAGAACTCCGGACCCACAATCCCATTCGGGCAGCTTCCCGCACTAGATCGTCCTGTATTTGCGGATGAGCAATGTTGATCAATGCTTCTGCTCTTTCCCAGGTGGATTTACCTTTAAGAACGGCCTTGCCGTATTCAGTGATCACGTATTCCGTAACCGTCCGGGGCACGGTAACCACTGCCCCTTCAGAAAGCTGGGGTTTAATCCTTGACACCAGGTTCCCTTCATTATCGGTGAAAACCGAACTCATACAGATGAGCCCCTTACCCCCTCGGGATCTAAAAGCGCCAAAAATAAAATCAAACTGACCTCCGGTTCCTGATATCTGGCGAAACCCTGCTGTTTCCGAGCAAACCTGTCCATATAAATCGATCTCAATGGCATTGTTGATAGCTACTACTTTGTCATTACGGGCTATGTTGGCCGGATCATTGGTATAGAGAACGTCGTGGCTGGCGCAAACCGGATTGCGGTTTACGAAATCATAGAGTTTTTTACTGCCCATAGCAAAAGTATAGGCCATCTTATAGCGATCAATGTTCTTATGGCGTCCTGTTATCCTCCCGGCTTCGTACATATCCACGTATGAGTCTACCAGCATTTCCGTATGAACTCCCAGGTCTCTCAAGTCGGACTGGGCAATCAAGCTGCCAACAGCATTGGGCATGGCTCCTATTCCTAACTGCAGGCAGGCTCCGTCTTCAATTTCATCCATAACCAGCTGGGCAATCTTCCGGTCAATATCATTGATTTTCGGGCTGGGGATTTCGGGAATATCCCAACTTGTCTCAACTATAAAATCTACCTGTGATATATGGATAGATTCATTGGAACCGCCCAGACAAACGGGAACCTTGTCATTTACTTCTACCACTATTTTTTTAGCCCGGTCAGTAATTGCTTTGGTAAAAGAGTTGGAGGTGCCGAAATTAAAAAAGCCATGTTCATCCATGGGGGCTACCGTAATGAACGCCACATCGGTGTCAATATAGCGCTGGTAAAGCAAAGGGGCCTCATGAAACAGAAAAGGGATGTAGCTGCACAATCCCTGAGAATGCAGCTTGCGCTCCGCAGCAGAAAAATGCCAGCTGCTGTATAAAAAGTGCTTTCGACTAGGGTCAACAGTAGCCACTTTGGCTGGGAAGAGCGATGTGGTAGCCCGTATTTTTACATCCCAAAGTTCATCTATCCGTTTGGACAGCGCTTCATCCAAAACCTGCGGGGCCATTGCAAAGGCGCTGTACTCTACCCAATCACCAGACTTAACGATTTGCACGGCGGTTTCCGGGGAAACCAACTTTTGTTGATACTCATGAATGTAAGCTCCCATACTGTTCCTCCTGAGATTATCATATTCTGCTTATTAACTCCGAACCATGCCTCGATATAACACCTATTTGTTCGACATTTCACAATGAAACTCCTTTGAACAAATATTTTGAATTATTGGCTTCTCTAATAATTAAATTATGACTAGAGCCATATCTATTAAGGGAGTTATTCACGGCAATATAGTTCAATGATATAATATTAAAAATGGGAATAATCCAACCATGGAGAAAGGTGGAGAAGCAACCGTGCAGAAAGAATGGAGCGCCGTAAAATTGGAAATTGATGATAACGGAGTAGCTGTCGTAACCTTAAATCGTCCCCAATATATGAACTCATTTAATGTTGAGCTCTGTCAGGATTATCCTGAAGCTTGCCAAATGGTAAAGGACAACGATGCTAAAGTAATGATTGTAACCGGAGCAGGCCGTGGCTTCTGTTCGGGAGGAGACGTATCTGTGCTGGCAGCAATGGATAGTCCAGCTAAATCTAAGTGGACCTATGATCAGTCCACCTCAGTGGTGAGGGCTACCTATGAAATGGAAATACCGGTTATTGCAGCTGTCAATGGTGCTGTAGCCGGAGCGGGAACAGCTCTGATGATGGCCTGTGATTTAATCATGGCTGCTGATACTGCTAAGATCGCTTTCAATTTTATCAACATAGCTTTTTGTCCCGACAGTGGTGCTTCTTATTTCTTGACCCGTCTGGTTGGTTACCAGAAGGCTGCCGAAATACTAATGTTTGGTAAGGTGTTAAAGAGCCAGGAAGCCGAGCAGCTGGGCATTGTCAATAAGGTGGTACCCGCTGACCAACTCATGGATGAGGCTAAAAGCTGGGGAACTAAACTAGCCGCCGGGCCTGGTTACACTCTCAAGATGGATAAGAAACTGCTGCGCGCTGCTATGTCTAACGATTTCTACCAGCAGGCTGAACTGGAAAGCATGTATCAGGTGTTGTCCTGGTCTTCGGATGACTTTAAAGAAGGGACCCTTGCTTTTCTGGAGAAGCGTAAACCCGAGTTCAAGGGGAGATAGGACCTACTTGCCAGCTCTTATCGAAGCAATATACACTAAAGGCCGCTTTTCGAGATTATGGAAGCGGCCTTACCTGTTTGATAGGGAGCCAAGCATCTGATGGTATTCACAGTCTTTTCTTGCTGTGAGGAAGGATATACCATATGATGTTAATAACCCTGCACCCCAGGTGGGGATTTAGCATTAAAAAGGAGGGACTATATGAGTGCTATTAAAATTATTGATGGAGTTTACTGGGTAGGGGCTAGAGATTTTAATCTACGCATTTTCGATATCATCATGACTGCTGAACAGGGAACCAGTTACAATGCCTATGTGGTGAAAGGTTCCGAAAAAACAGCCTTAGTGGATACGGTAAAGGAGAAATTCTGGGATGAACACCTGCAAAGGCTGCAAGAAGTGGTTGATATTACCGCTATTGACTATTTGATTATAAACCATGCTGAACCGGATCATACAGGCTCTATTGAAGCCTTTTTGGCTCGCAACCCAGAGTTGAATTTTAGGCAGCGGCGCGGCCATAGATAATTTAAAGCAAATCGCTAATAACAAGTTTAATTATCAAGTGGTGGAACAGGGTGACCAAATATCTTTGGGCGATAGAACCCTGTCTTTTATTAGTGTTCCCTTCTTACACTGGCCTGATTCCATGTATACGTATTTAGAGGAAGAGGGCATATTGTTTTCCTGCGATTCTTTTGGTTCTCATTATCCCGATGAAAGGCTGTTCAATGATCTCATTGACAGGGATTTTGTAGATGCTTATCAATATTACTTTGAAAAAATTATGGGCCCTTTTAAGCCCTATGTATTGGAAGCGTTGGACAAAATCAAAGATCTCGACTTGCAGCTGATCTGTCCTGGGCATGGCCCGGTTTTGCGGGAGAACATGCCATATTATTTGGATTTATACCGGCAATGGTCTACCGAAACACGATTATATAGAGAAGACCGACCCTTGATAGTAGTAGCTTATGTGAGTGCCTACGGGTATACTGAGACTTTAGCCAACAGTATCATTGAAGGTATTGACTCAGTGGGCGATTTTAATGTGCAAAAACACGACCTGCTCTACGCTGAGCTGGAACGGGTTCTGCTAGCAGTTAAAGAGGCTGATGGGATCTTGATAGGGTCACCCACCATAAATGGTGATGCTCTGCCTGTCATTTGGCAGCTGCTCACCAACCTGTCTCCCACTACTCATGCTGGTAAGGTGGCAGCGGCCTTCGGATCGTATGGCTGGAGCGGTGAAGCGGTGCCCAGCATGGAAGCTCGTTTTAATGCTTTGAGGATGAAGGTGGTGCCGGGACTCAGAGTACGGCTAAAACCTACTGCTAGTGACCTGGACAAGGCTTTCCAACTGGGTATGGACTTTGCTAAAACCATTCAACAGGAAAAACAGGATGTTTCCAAATTGAAGTGGCGCTGTCTGGTGTGCGGTCATATCCATGAGGGAGCAGAACCTCCGGATGTATGTCCCGCTTGTGGGGTAGGCAAGGAAAACTTTGAGTTAATGCAGGTCGAAGATGCTTTTAATATGGATACCCAGGAGAAATTTGTCATAGTAGGCGGGGGTATTGCAGCACTGTCAGCAGCTCAGGCCATCCGTGAGCGCAATAAAACGGCTTCAATAACCATGGTAACCGATGAGCCGGTTCTCCCTTATTACCGTCCTATGCTGTCTGATTACCTGAGTGAGGATTTAAGCGATGAACGGCTGTTTGTGCAGGATCAGGCTTGGTATAGTGAGAATCGCATCGAGGTTTTAACC
>DLUN01000160.1 GCA_003444615.1 Syntrophomonas sp. | reverse complement strand
CCCTGGGGTAACAGAAGTTGAGAATCATAGCTATAGATGTCCTTGCCTAAACGGACTCCTGGTCTTAGGTTGCTGACCTTTATGCGCAGCAAGTATTTCACTCCCCTGCTTCTGTTTCTCCTCTTTATTCTACATGGTTCTTTATGATTCCTTCTTTTTACAATCTTTTGCACATAAATCTGCCCAGGCTGGGGTTATCAACACAGGAATATATTCCACCTGCCAACCAGCCCGCAAACTCTCTTGTTCTAATACACTACATACCTCTTGGATCACCAATTCCTCAGTAGCCTGATGGCCGGCATCGATTACGGCTAACCCCATAGCCGCAGCATCTCTGGCCTCATGGTACTTTAAGTCGCCAGTGACCAGCACATCTGCTTGTCCAGCAATTTCAGGAATATAACTGGCTCCAGAACCACTAATTACTGCCACCTTTTGCACTGATTTATCAGGTTTGCCCACCATTCTGAGGAATAAAATACCCAGTTGGGACTGAACCTGTTCGGCAAACTCCTTTAAAGTAATGGCTTTGGGTAACCTTCCCCTTCTTCCCGGGCTGTGCAGAGCGCCCAGTTTTGCCAGCTTGTATATATCATAGGCTACTTCTTCATAGGGGTGTGAATGCAGCATCGCATCGACTACTGGTTTTAACCGCTGTTCTGGGCAAATAGTTTCTAACCGGAACTCCTCCACTTGTTCCAACTGTCCGGACTGTCCAATATAAGGATCGGCATCCGGTCCAGGTTTAAAGGTGCCGATTCCCGATGTGTAAAAGGTACAGTCAGAATACTTGCCGATGAATCCGGCTCCCGCCCTGCTGATAGTTTCACGCACTTCATTAATATGGGTCTGGGGTACATAAACTACCAGTTTATACAAATCTTCATATTGGCCTGCTTTTTTTAAGGGCAATGGTTCGATTTCTGTCAAACCAATCGCCTCAGCCAGCATTTGATTTACGCCTTTAGAAGCGCTATCCAAATTAGTATGGGCCACATAAAGGCTGATATCAGCCATTATCAGTTTGCGAATCATGCTCCCCACCGGTGTGTCTAATTGGATGCTTTTAATGGCCTTAAAAATCAAGGGGTGGTGGGTAATTATCAAATCCACATTTTCTTGCCAGGCTTTGTCCAATACCTGATGCTCCAGTTCCAGAGCCACTGCTACTTTAGCCACTTCGCGGCCCATTGAACCTACCTGCAACCCCACATTGTCCCATTCTTCAGCCAGATTCAAAGGGTAATGCTTTTCCAATAAAGAAATAATGTCTTTCACCCGGACTTTCATGGCCAATACACCTCCAGTTCTTTTAACTTATCTTCAACTTCCTTCAATAATAGACGGGCGTGGCTGGTTTTGCTCCGCAACAGACTGCTATGCATCCGTTGATATTTTCCCCGTAAGTGCTCTCGATAAGCCTGGGCAACTGCACCGGTTTGCCGCAGCAGGATAGGCCCGGCATCCAGTTCCAAAGGAGACAGGTTATAGGGGTGAGTTCCTGGTACTGCCACTATAATGCTATAAAAGTACCGGTTTTGCCGGACCAGTGTCTCGTTTACCAGTTGCCATCCCTGCTGGGCCAATGCTAAGCGTAATGCAGCGGGACGACTCATAGGCTGTAAAACAAAGCGAGCAAAACTGCTGGCTTTGTCCCAATCATTGCCGAGAACCTGAACCATAGTATCTCCGCCCATACCGGCCATTACTACACTGTAGGCTTCACCGGGCTCTAAAGGCTGCAAGCCATCTCCTTTTCGCACCAAAATACTATCGGCATAAGGACTGCTTTCCACCGCCTTACGCAAACGCTGGTACGGTCCTTCCCCCAGTTCGATAGCTATCACACGAGGAGCAATTTTCTTATTGATTAGATAGATGGCCAGGAGAGCATGGTCGGCCCCGATATCAGCTACAGGCTGTCCCGGTTTCACCAACTGGGCGATAGCTTTTAAGCGTTCCAGACCAATCCCTCCTGCCAGTGGCAATCTCTATGTCGGCGCTAACACGGCTTTGCAGGAGTATTAGCCAGCTCGCTCCAAGACTCCTCGCCTGCAACACATTGGCTTGCTTCGGTGCGCAGCGGACCGCTTGGAATTCGGCATCCATGCCCTCATTCCTCGCTGCGTAAAACTCTGTTTCGAGCGACCCTTCACAGCCCTCAGTTTCGCCGTGTGTTACAACGGCTCGTCGTCCGTCACTCGCCTGTCTGATACTCCTGCTTAAGCCGATCGGCAATGTTTTCAATTGATTGTGACCTGTTTTACGGGTGATAATTGCTGATATCATCATACATGGAAGATGCTGGCGAATGCAAATACCCATAAAAAAACCCTGGCTGGAGAGCCAGGGCCGTATTCTTTACTCTATACCTGAGGTAAGCACTGCAGGCTTTCCTGTAAATCTTCATCGGAGAACTCTATATCTTCGATTTCTCCTGTTAGGTAGCGGTCATAGGAGAATAGATCCAGGTGACCGTGGCCGCTTAAGTTGAACAATATGGTACGGGAGACCCCTTCCTCTTTAGCCTTTAGGGCTTCGTCTACCGCCGCCCGAATAGCATGAGCCGATTCAGGAGCAGGTACAATGCTTTCTGTCTGGGCAAACAGCATAGCTGCTGCAAAGGTAGCGCTTTGTTTAACAGCTACGGCTTCCAACAGGCCATCATGGTAAAGCTGACTGACTAACGGGGATTCCCCATGGTAGCGGAGTCCGCCGGCATGGATACCAGAAGGAGTAAAGTTGTGCCCTAGGGTGTACATTTTCAGAATAGGCACTAACCCGGCAGCATCACCATAATCATAAGCGAATACACCTTTGGTCAAAGTCGGACAGGCAGCAGGTTCAACTGCCACCAAACGTATATTATTACCCGCTAATTTGTCGGGTATAAATGGAAAAGCTATCCCGGCAAAATTACTGCCGCCTCCACAACAGCCGATAACGATATCAGGATAGTCATCAACCATTTCTAACTGGAGACGAGCTTCCTGACCTATAATGGACTGGTGAATGCAAACGTGATTTAAGACGCTCCCTAGTGAATAATTGGTGTCATCGCGCTGGGCTGCATCTTCAACTGCTTCACTGATGGCCATAGCCAAGGTTCCTGGGGTGTTAGGATCCCTTTCTAGTTCCCGGCGCCCGCTTTCCGTTAAGTTACTGGGACTGGCCACACAAGTTCCGCCGTACAACTCCATAATGGAGCGGCGATATGGTTTTTGCGTAAAACTTATTTTCACCATATATACCATGGCCTCAAGGCCAAAATGCTTGCATGCCAATGACAAAGCGGTTCCCCATTGTCCAGCGCCGGTTTCAGTGGTGAGGCGCTTAATCCCTTGTACTTTGTTAAAATAAGCCTGGGGCAAAGCGGAGTTCAGCTTATGGCTTCCTACCGGGCTGACCCCTTCATATTTGTAGTAAATACGACAGGGTGTATCCAGGGCTTTTTCCAGCTGTCGGGCTCGGAACAAGGGCGAAGGCCGGTATTGTTTGTAAAGCCGGTGCACTTCCTCAGGAATTTCAATGAATCTTTCGGTGGAAACTTCCTGGGCAATCAATTCCCGGGCAAAAATAGGCTCTAAATCAGCCGGGGTTAATGGTTGTTTGGTTTGGGGATGCAGTCCGGGTGCCGGAAGGTTGGGCATATCTGCCTGAATATTATACCAGAATTTGGGCATTTTGTCCTCAGGCAGCATGATTTTGGTGAGTTCTTCTCTACTCATCTCATCGTTCTCCTCTCATTCTGATCTCAGCTAAGCTCATCAAAGCTTGTGGTTTAGTGTAGCATAAACTGCTGGGTTTCAACAAGTATGATTTATTTTTCCTATGGACATGATTGCCAAATTTGATTTGACCAGTTAGCAGCCATGTGCATATAATACTGTTACATATAATACTGTTAACTAAAAAAAGGGGAGCTGGAAGAATCCGGCTGAGAGTGGACTGTATTGTCCTGACCCTGGAACCTGATCTGGGTAATGCCAGCGTAGGAACCAAATTACGATGACTGCGACTGCTTATCCATTTCATGGTGTAAGCAGTTATTTTTTTACGGGAGGGATGAGTTGTGCCGGTTGCCAATTTAAGCCTGCAAATCCTGCCAGTGGTGAAAGAAGAAAAGATCTATCCTCTGGTAGATCAAGTCATCCAAATGATTCAGACATCCGGTCTGAAATACATAGTAGGCCCCATGGAAACTACCATTGAAGGTGAGCTGGACACTCTGCTGGATATGGTGAAAAAGGCCCAGCAGGTGTGCGTTCAGGGCGGTGCCAGCCGCGTAATATCAGTTATTAAGATTGATTATAAACCGGACGGAGTGACTATGGATGAAAAAACCCACCCCTACCGCTGAACAACTAGCACCCTACTTGTCGATAACCGGCTTACTATTGATCTGGGAAGCGTCTGTACGCATTTTTCAGGTTCCCGACTTTATTTTGCCGGCCCCCAGCCAGGTTTTATCTGCCGGATATCATATAAGGAGTCTGCTCCTGTATCACACCGGAGTAACCCTGGGGGAAGCTTTAGGCGGATTGCTGCTGGCTATCGCCATAGCCTTCTTGATAGCCATGCTTTTGCATAATCTGGATTGGCTGTATGGCATGATTTATCCCCTCTTGATTCTGTCTCAGACCATTCCTTTGGTGATTCTGGCCATTCTGCTGCCCCTCTGGCTGGGTTGGGGTATAGCTCCGAAAATAGTCATCGTGGTTCTGGTGTGTTTCTTCCCCATTGTCATTAATCTGCTCAATGGTCTGGACGATGTTGATCCTGATCAGCTCAGCCTGTTTCACTCCATGGGAGCTTCCCCTCTGGCTACCTTTTTCATGGTGAAAATTCCTGCTGCGCTGCCTTCGTTTTTTACCGGGATACGCATCTCCGCCACCTACAGTTTGATGGCAGCTGTAATCAGTGAGTGGGTGGGAGCTCAGCGAGGATTGGGGTATTTTATGACCATCAAGCAAAAAGCCTTTGCTATCGATGAGGTTTTGGCAGCTGTCTTGGTAATCTGCCTGATCAGCTATCTTTTAGTTAAGTGCACGGATGGTCTGGAATACTGGCTGGTACCCTGGAATCGGGAAAACCTGCCGGAAGAAGAATGGAACTAATATCAGGGAGGTTTATCAAATGCGTAAAATGGTGGTACTGGTTGTGATATCTATGCTGGTGGCTTTTGGCCTGAGCGGATGTCATAGTCAAGAGCAAAGCGAAACGCCGGACTTAACCAAAGTAACCGTGGTTTTGGATTGGTTTCCCAACACTAATCACACCGGCTTATACGTAGCCCGGGACCTGGGATACTATGAAAAAGAAGGGCTGGCGGTGGAAATTATTCAGCCCAGTGAAGGAGGAGCCTCTCAGCTGATAGCCGCTGGCCAGGGCGATTTCGGTATCAGCTACCAGGAAGAAGTAACTGTGGCTCGTTCGCAAAACCTACCCGTAGTTGCTATTGCTGCGGTAATACAGCATAATACTTCGGGGTTTGCTTCTCCGGTCAGCAAAGACATTAAAACCCCCCGGGATTTTGAAGGCAAAACTTACGGAGGCTGGGGTTCCCCCGCTGAAGAGGCTACAATCAAAGCCGTTATGGACCAGGAGGAAGCTGATTTTTCCCAAGTAAACATCCTCAACATTGGCAGCAGCGATTTCTTTACCAGCATTGAACGGGATGTGGATTTTGCCATGATTTACTGGGGATGGACTGGCATTGAAGCCCAGCTTAGAAATGTGGATCTGAACTTTATAAAGATGCGGGATAAACACCCGGCTTTGGACTTTTATACCCCTGTTATTATAGCCAGTGAAGACAAAATAAAGGAAAACCCGCAGTTAATAGAAAAATTCATGCAAGCCACTGCCCGCGGTTACCAGTATGCCATAGACAATCCTGAAGAAGCTGCGGAGATCCTCCTCAATACTGTGCCGGAATTAGACCCTGAGTTGGTCACCGCCAGTCAAGTATACCTGGCAGGAGAGTACCAAGCTGATGCTCCCCGCTGGGGGGAAATGAAATCCAGTGTATGGAAAGCATATGCTGACTTCATGTTTGCCCATCAACTTATTGAACAGAACATAGATGTGGAAAAGGCTTTTACCAATCAGTTTTTACCGGAACAGGAGTAAATGTAAATGGGGTACCTGCAAATTCACAGAGTCAGCAAAACCCTAGGGCGCGTACACACCCTGGACAATATTTCTTTGTC
>DLUN01000016.1:20703-21206 GCA_003444615.1 Syntrophomonas sp. | reverse complement strand
CCCCCTGCTTCAGCGGCAGCTGCTTTTACCTGTTTCCAGATTAATTCCCGGCGAACATCTTGATCTAGAACTACGAAGTGAGATTCCATTTGCTTTAGATAGTCAGCAGGGGCGGCTATGTCAAAGGGCTCCGGGGCCAGGAAACGGTGCCCCCAGGTTTTCCGGCCGCTGGCTAAGTTTTCGATCTCAAACGGGACAATCTGTTCCCCGAATAAAGCTACTAACCAGCGAATGGGCCGGGGAAAACGAGTATGATAATACCCCCAGCGCATTGACTTGGGAAAAGACAGTGATGTGACCAGTCCAGCAAGGATCTCCGGCAAAATCAATTCTGATGGCTTACCTACCAGATTCTTCACCGCATAAACATATTCAATACCGTTTACTTCTCGAACTTCCAGTTCCTCAACCGGTATTCCCTGGCCCCGGGCAAATCCCTCACAGGCTTTGGTAGGTTTCCCATTTTCGTCAAAAGCTATCTGCTTTTTGGGGCCACGGTTCTC
>DLUN01000016.1:7972-20499 GCA_003444615.1 Syntrophomonas sp. | reverse complement strand
GCCAGGTAAGGCGGGCTTCGCTTAATCGCAACTTGGCTAAATCCTGTAAATCGCGGACCGCTCCAGGCATATAGGCAGAAGGCATCTCTTCTACGCCAATTTCCAGTAGTAGGTCTTTGGCCATTTATTTCGCCTCCTTTTCCATTAATACTTGTTCTCTCAATGCTTCATCTTTAAGCAGCGGATAACCCAAGCTTTCACGTTGTTTCATATACTCCTCGGCAACCCGGCGGGCTAGGTTACGAACCCGCCCGATGTAGGCAGTACGCTCGGTGACACTGATAGCCCCCCGGGCGTCCAGCAAATTAAATAAGTGGGAACATTTAAGAACATAATCATAAGCCGGAAGAACCAACTGCTTATCAGCGACCTGAAGGGCCTCTTTCTCACATAGGGTGAACATGCTCATTAAAACAGATACATCGGCACATTCGAAGTTGTAGTGAGAATAATCTACTTCTCCTTGATGGTGTACATCAGCATAGGTGATGCCGTCCACCCACTCGATATCGAAAACACTTTCCTTGTTCTGAATAAACATGGCAATGCGTTCCAGCCCGTAGGTTATTTCCGCACACACTGGATAGCAGTCAAATCCCCCGCATTGCTGAAAATAGGTAAACTGCGTTACTTCCATACCATCCAACCATATTTCCCAACCCAATCCCCAGGCACCTAGAGTAGGAGATTCCCAATTGTCCTCTACCAGGCGGATATCATGTTCATTGGGATTTATGCCTAGTTCTTTTAGGCTGTTTAAGTATAAATCGATAACATCATCGGGTGATGGTTTTAATATAACCTGATACTGATAATAGTGTTGGAGGCGGTTAGGATTTTCACCATAGCGTCCATCGGTGGGACGGCGGGAAGGTTCTACATATGCCACCTTCCAGGGTTCAGGTCCCAGGGCACGCAAGAATGTAGCCGGGTTCATAGTGCCCGCACCTTTTTCCACATCATAGGGCTGCTGAATAATGCATCCCTGCTGGGCCCAGTAATTCTGCAGGCTAAGAATTATCTCTTGAAAATTCATCGGGTCGCTGTTCCTCCTTCATTAAGTTTAAAATAATAAAAACCCGCCCCTAATTGACAGGGACGGGTTAACCCGCGGTTCCACCCTGATTGGCTTTTTCAAGCCCACCTTCATTGAGTCAGGTTTTACTAGCTGTTGATACAGCGTTCCTCCTGTGACTCCAAAGCGCCTTCAAAAATAGCCTCTACCGGTTCTCAGCCGCCACCGGTTCTCTGTATAGAGGTCATTTTTTACTCCTCTTTTTCATCGCCAGATATGAAGTTAATTCATATTTTTAGACTCGAGCATTGTCTCAATTTTCCTTATTAGTTTAACCATCCGCCTCTCAGTTGTCAACGCACTGTCTGGGGGGTTTTAGGTAGCGTATGGTATCTTTCAGGTTGAACTTTCTTTCCAGATGATATTGTAAATACTGCTCCAAAAAGTGTTCCAGTTGGTCAAGAGCCGGAGCCGATGCTCTTAACCGTCGTAGAACATTGTTGTTAGCCCCTTCCAGCTGGCGGAGGATAGCCAGACATTCACCTGATATGTTAATTATCCCTGCCTTAGTAGTATGCCTGCACTCCCGGCAGACCATTCCTCCCTCAGCCAAACTAAAACCAACCAGAGTTTGGCTTTGACCACAGGACACACACTGGTTTAACACAGGCCCGTATCCCAGGTTGACAGCTAAATTAAGCTCGAATCGGCGAATAAATAAGGGGTTTAACCCGTGATTGTTAATAGACTGAAGGGTATTCAAAGTCAGGCCAAATAGTCCCGGAACCGGCATCCGGTCCAGGAGAGATTTATCCAACATCTCCATTAAGTAGGTGGAATAAAGGGTTCTTTCCAGGTCTTCCCGTGAATTGCCAAAGAAGTCCAATAACTTGCCCTGGGTAATCAATTCCAGATCACGGCCCCGGTAGAAATGAAGCTGTGAGTAGCAGAATGGCTGCACACATGAGCGTAAACTGCTTTTGGGTTTTTTAATACCCCGGGCTATGGCGCGCAGTTTCCCATATTGTTCGGAAAAAACCGTAACCAGCTTATCGGCCTCGCTAAAATCTATGGATTTAATTATTATGACGGGCGCATTATAATACACAGGCTTACCTACCTAACAAAAGATCACTTATTTTAACAGGACGGTTAACCACTGTCACCGTTACTCCTAACCGGGTCCCCACTTGCTCTGCCCACTTCATAGCTGTATCCTGATCAATTTCATTATAATTAAAGGCTATAAACACTTCTTTAATACTCTGGTTAAGCCCCCTGATCCTAGCAGCATAATCAGCAGGGCATTCCAGTTTTCTGCCACTTACATAAGCCATAACATATCCATTATACCAGCTCATGCCCGAAGAAGCGCAGGGTTCGAAACTGCTGTCCTCCAAAGCCTTCTTGTATCCTGCCTCTTTTATTATTCGCTCAGCGATGGTTTCCAGGTTTACCGGTCGCTTCACCACCAGCCAGCGAGATACAGTTACTGCTACACTGGGTGAATCTATCTTGGCCAGTAGTTGTTGTAAAACCTGTACTGACATCCCGTCCCGCATATAGGAGTGAACCGCGGTATCCTTAAATACGGGAATCAGCAAAACATCCGGTTCCAATCCCAAGGTGGGCAAATGGTGCCCTCCATCAAAAACTACTACCCGGTAGGTTTGGTTTCTAATTTCAGCTAATGATAGCTGTCCGGCTTCAGTGGTGTGCCAGGTATCAACGGCCGAGCATTCAATGAGAGCCAGAGGAGCCGTTTCAAGGGCTGACTGGATTCTTTTCTGGTGATTTTGTTGGTTATCGGGAATCAAGGCATAGGCAGACTCGGCTTTATCAGCCACTTGGGTACGCAGACCAGGATTTGAGAGCCAGTTTAAGGGGGCGTACTCAGCAGCTACCTTACCATAAACATCCAAAACCTGATTGTATCCGATAGCTTTAAACCAAGGCGGAGGATTATTAACAGCCACAATTATATAAAGGACGATAAGAGACAATAGAATGACCGTTTTCCCATAGCCCACCAGTCTCTCAATCCTTTAACTTGGCTTCCATTTCCTGCACCAGAGCGCTGGCTAAACTGGTACCGATGCGGTCTGCTCCCGCCTCAATTAACTGCAGGGCAAAATCCAGGGTGCGGATGCCACCGCTAGCCTTAACTTTCAGAGAAGAATGACGATTGGCTTTGATGATGTGAAGATCTTCTAATGACACTCCCCGCTGGGCAAATCCTGTGGAAGTCTTGATATAATCTGCACCCCATTCACCTAATAGACGGGTTATGGAAGCTAGCTGCCCGGTACTTAACAGGGCGGTTTCCACAATCACTTTGAGTACCAGAGGATGGTCTACTTTTAGGCTGACCAGAGTACATACCTCTTTTTCCAGCAGATTATAATTACCTTCTTTTAAGGCACTTAGGTTAATCACCACGTCCAGTTCATCAGCCCCGTCATTAATGGCCTGACGGGCTTCAAAAAGCTTGGTATTGATATGGTTAGAGCCCAGGGGAAATCCAATTACGGTACAAAGCTTAACGGGGGTATTGCTCAGTAACCTATGCACCTTGGCCACCCAGTGAGGATGAACGCAGACCGCGGCCATTTGATTATCAATGGCCTCCTGGCACAGCCTTTCAATATCCTCCCACTGTGCATCTGGTTTGAGATTGGTACTGTCTAGGTAGGAGGCTAGTTTCCGCATAGAAATCCCCTCTTTATTTTACAACCGGTAGCCAAGCTGGTTTAAGTTAGCTTCACTATCCCGCCAATTCTTTTTCACTTTCACCCACAGGTCTAAATAAACATGGGCATCCAGCATGCGTTCAATCTCCTGCCGGGACTGTTCACCAATGGTCTTTAGCATTTGCCCATTTTTCCCGATAATTATACCTTTTTGCGAATCCCGTTCAGTATAGATAATGGCCCGCATGTAGACTTTGTCTTTACCCTGCTGCTTAAACTCCTCTATTTCCACCGCGATGGAATGAGGGACCTCATCCCGGGTTAGTACTAGTACTTTTTCGCGAATAAGTTCAGCAACAATAAAGGATACAGGTTGATCAGTAAATTCATCTTCCGGATAATAGAGCGGACCTTCAGGAAGAATGGCGAAAGTCTCACTCAAAAGACGGTCTATATTGGTGGATAGGGCTGCTGATATAGGAATAACCTTAGAAAAACCCATATACCCTGTAAAAGGGCGAATGAATTCTTCCACTTCCTGTTCTGTCACTAGGTCAATTTTATTAACTAACAAAAAGACAGGCACACCCACATCTTTAAGCTGATTGAGTATGAATTGCTCTCCTCCCCCAAAAGGACGAGTCACATCGGTCATATAATAAATTATATCTACTTCATCCATACTGCGCGTGGATACCTGGACCATGTATTCCCCCAGACGATGTTTGGGTTTGTGGATGCCTGGAGTGTCAATGAAGATTATCTGTCCCTGGTCACAGGTATGTATGCCCTGGATGCGGGTACGAGTAGTCTGGGGTTTTTCAGTAACTATAGCAATTTTTTGTCCTATCAGTGTATTTAACAAGGTAGACTTACCTACATTAGGTCGGCCTACAATGCTTACAAATCCTGATTTCACCAGCATTAGCCCTCCTACAATTACAGCAAAAACATCTGCGGTAATAATTCACTTAAGCTAAAAGTCTTGGTTTGATTCTGGGTATCACATACAATTATTTTTATTTGCGGCGCAAATTCAGCTAACACCTGCAGACAAGCCCCACAAGGAAAGGTAAATCCCTCGGCATTGCCCGCAACCGCAATGGCTTGGAACTCGGTTTCACCTTCGCTGACCGCCTTGAAAACGGCATTTCGTTCCGCACACACGGTGAGTCCATATGAGGAATTTTCTACGTTCACTCCAGTATACACATTTCCGCCCGCAGTTAAAAGGGCTGCCCCTACTGGAAAATGTGAGTAAGGTACATAAGCATTATTCTGAACCTGGCGAGCTATTTTTACCAATTCCTGTTCGGTCATCATTATCTCCCCCATTATCCTCAGCGCAAGTGTGGAACAAATATTATATACGCCATAACCAATGCATTAATTGCACTTAATAATACGGCCCCTGCAGCTACGTTTTTAGCCGCTTTAGCCAAAGGATGATATTTACCACCGGTCATCATATCAACGGTTTTTTCCACAGCCGTATTGACCATTTCTATTACTATTACCAGCGTAATAGTAATAGTGAGCAATCCCCATTCCATACGACTAAGATCTACATACAGTCCCAAAGCCACAGCTGCACAGGCTGCCAGAACATGAATACGCATGTTGCGTTCCCTGGTTAACGCATATAGAATTCCTGCGATGGCATAGTTAAAGCTCTTTCCCAGGCTGCCTTTACCCATAGATTAACGCTCCAACTTTGCTGCTGACATTATCTTCTCTTCCAAATCCCTCATCAGTTTTCGTTCTTCTTCCGTCTCATGGTCATAGCCCAAAAGGTGCAACATGCCATGAGCTACTAGATAACCCAGCTCTCTTTCCAAACTATGCCCATATTCCTGGCTCTGCTCCTGGGCTTTTTCCAAAGATACCACTATGTCACCCAGTACATTAACTTCACCGGAGAAGTCAAAATCTGGTTCTTCTTCTCCCAGCTCGTTCATGGCAAAGGAAAGAACATCTGTAGGCATATTGTGCCCACGGTAGATAAAGTTTAACTCCTGAATATAATCATTGTCCACAATCATAATGCTGACTTCTGTATTTGCCGTTAGTTTTAGCGTTTGGGCCATGGTGTTAACTACTCTTTTAATTACCTGCTGCAAATTGCGAGTATAGTTAATCTTGGTCTGCTGGTTGATGATTAGTGTTTCCATGAATTTCTCGCCTTCTTTCAAACTCTTTGACAATCACTTCCGGGTACTCAATTCTCTTATGGTACATGCCCTCCAAAATGGTACAGAATGATTCGGTGATAGTGTCCAAGTCCTTAAAAGTAAGGTCACAAGATTCCAACTGTCCATCATCCAGCTTATCTTTAACAATCTTTTTAACCATGTCTCTTATTTTAGCATCGGTAGGCTCCTGTAATGAGCGAATAGCCGCCTCCACCGAATCAGCCAGCATAACTAGCGCTACTTCTTTAGTTTGGGGTTTAGGGCCTTCGTAGCGGAAGCTGTCCGGGCTTATGTTTCCGTCACGGTCTTCTTCCAGAGCCCGGCTGTAAAAATACTTGGTCAGGCTGGTGCCATGGTGTTGAGTAATAAAATCACTAACCACCGGGGGCAGGTGAGCCTCACGGGCTAATTCCAAGCCGTCTTTAACATGAGAAGTAATGATTAGAGCACTCAGAGCCGGAGCAATTTTTTCATGAGGGTTTTCGAATCCCCTTTGGTTCTCAACAAAATACTCAGGACGCTTTAATTTGCCTATATCGTGATAATAGGCTCCCACTCTGACCAGCAAAGGATTAGCTCCTACCGCTTCCGCAGAAGCTTCGGCCAAATTTCCAACCATCAGACTGTGATGATAAGTACCCGGGGCTTCCAGCAGCAATCTTTTGAGCAGAGGAGTATTGGGGTTGGAAAGTTCTAGTAATTTCATCATGCTGGTAATGGAAAAAGCACTTTCCAAATAAGGCAAAGCACCGATCATCAATATGGCTGATAAAATACCATTGACAGCTCCAATCAATACCCCTACCAAAAGAGCATTCCAGGATGAAGTCCCGCCTATCATGGAAAGGGTCACTATGGTCACGATATTGGCTAAAGCTATATACAAACCGGATTTAGCCAGATCGGAAGTCTGACTCAATCTATATACTTGGAATACCCCTACGGTACCGCCTACAAAGGCGGTTATGGCATAAAAAAGCTGGTTGCCTTCGGTAAGCATGCCTACATAAAGCGCCATTAACAAAGTCATAAAATGAGCCAGCCGATTGTCCAGCAAAATAGCAATCAACATAGAACCCGCCGCTATCGGGGCCAGGTAGCCTACTAAGGCATCTATTTCCGCATTATTGCTGATTTTTATCATGGTTAAAAACCTGGTCAACAGTAAAATAATAATGAATATCAGGCCAATCAGCAACATTAACCGGTCATTTTGAAATATTTCCTTATAATAGCGGCGCAGGAATTGAATTAAGAGCCAGAATGTCAGTAGAACAAATACTCCCGCTCCTATCAGAGTAGAAGTATAACTCTGAGTGCGCTGAATACCCAACTGCTCCAGAATGGAAATCTGCTCTTCGGTTACTCGCTCCCCGGCGCGAACTATTATTTCACCGGCTTTAATGTTCTTCTGTACTGGTTGTACTGCCGCCATGGCTTCCTGAATAGCCTCGGCGGTAGCTTCGGCATTATAAATAAGATTCGGACGTACACTATTGACAGTAATAAGCTTTATAATATCCCGAGCCGTCCGGGAGTAACCCATAGAATCAATCTGGGCTTGAGCCTGCTGGTAAATATCAGGCATCGCTTCATCAGTCACCGGCTTATTCAACAGGTTTTGTACCACGGATAGGCCGGCTTGGCGAATCAGCTCTAAATCCTCGGGCCGGGCATTAATAATATACTGGGCTAAGGTAGGACTATGGAGTTGCAAATTAGCTTCATCTTTACGGCTGTTGGTGCTGTCAATCAAATCTTCCAGGGAAGCGAGATGCTCTTCCACTTCACTTTCAGTGGACAAAATATCGTCTATGGTGCTGAAGAACCGGTTAATATCGTCGATAGTATTGATAAGGGCATACTTGTCCTCTTGATAGACCTTCTGAACCCGGTCAGCAGCCTGTCTTCTAAGTTCTTCCGTCTGTTTCTCATCTACCACCACCGCATTGATGGTGGACTGAATGTCTTCCTGGGCAACTTCGTCAGGCCTGAGCATTACTTGCTTAGGGCTAAAACTACTGAACACTATTAAAATGGTAATGGAGAAAAACAGCAGTATTCCCAAGACTTTTTGGGTGGTGGAGTGACTAAAAAAGCCAGCCACCTTTTTGCCTATCCAATTTAGGAACGAAGGCATACGCATTATAAAGCTCCCTTAAGATTCTGCCAACCCGGTCTGTGTCAATGCCCATTCTGTGCTTCATATTGTTCATAAGCATCGATTATTTGCTGTACCAGAGGATGGCGAATCACGTCCTCCTTAGTCAAATACTCAAAGGAAACACCTTTGACATTGCTTAAAATCTTGCGGATTTCTATTAAACCAGAATACTCATCTTTTGGCAAATCAACCTGGGTAATATCGCCAGTAATAACCGCTTTAGAGCCAAAGCCAAGACGAGTCAGAAACATTTTCATCTGCTGGGGAGTAGTATTCTGCGCTTCGTCCAGAATTATAAACGCATCGTTGAGAGTACGTCCCCGCATATAGGCCAGGGGAGCCACCTCGATAATGTTCTTTTCCAAGTAGCGCTGGGTTACATCCACTCCCAAAATATCAAAAAGGCCATCATAAAGCGGTCTTAGATAAGGATTAACCTTTTCAATAAAATCGCCAGGCAAAAAACCCAGCTTTTCCCCAGCTTCAACTGCAGGTCGTACCAATATTATCCTTTCTACATCCTTGTTGCGCAGTGCTCTTACTGCCATTACCACAGCCAAATAGGTTTTACCGGTTCCGGCTGGTCCTATGCCAAATACTACATCATCACGGAGAATAGCTTGCACATATCTTTTCTGGCCCAGAGTTTTCGCCTTGATGGTTTTACCTCTAATAGTAGTCAGCAAAGTGCCCGACACAATGTCATTATGACGACTGTGCTCTCCCCGCTTTAAGAGATTAAACATGTAATTTATATCATTAATGGTCAATTGGTTTTCATTTTCAACTATATCCAAAAGACTGTTCACCAAGTCAGTGGCAAAAGTAACATCTTCCTCACTGCCTTTGATATAGACATCAGAACCTCGTGCCGAAATATCAGCTGCCGATATACTGCGAAGATAGCGGAAATTCTCATCACCGGCACCAAATAATATGGCAGCCTGAGAATTGTCCCCAATAGAAATTTTAGTCTCTTTGTCTATCAAAAACAGTACTCCTCCCATCAGGAAACAGAATATCTAAGCTATTATATCATATCAAATTCACAACTGGCTATGTTCGGCTGTGGTTATGGGCTCAGGCATAGCGATATCCTCAATCAGTTCTGCTGTTAGTTTGACTCTTATTATAGGGTCGCTGGGTGAGGATATTATTTCCTTGGTAACATTTAAGGGCTGGTTTCTCTGACCAAGTTTAGCGTTTAATACCTGCTGGGCCCTTTCCACGGCAATTTTTTCTGCTTCCGATATAGTTAACTCGGTCACTTTCTTAATATGTTCTTTAATAATTACTTGATGCAGACTTATTGGTCCCAAAGGAGTGTGTACCGTCTTACGCTGATGTTCCTCCTCAGCCATATCATATTTCGATGGGGAGGTTCCCTTTAATTTTACAGTTCTCCAGGGAGTTTCCAAGTAATACAGAGTTGTTTCCCGCCCCGGAATGACTTTCTCTTCTACCAAAGAACACTCTCCGTATCCCTCGTACCAGACCCGAGCTTCAACTTGTCCTCGGGCTCTTACGGTGTAGGGCATAAGATTGCTGTGGTTTTCTGCAGTATCCGGTATGATATAGGGGCTGATCTGGGGAAAAACTATACCGGATATCAAGATGTCACCCCGGGCTACCACATCGCCGGCCTCTACATTAGCCTGACCATCCAGGACCAAGACCTCTTCAATTATCCCGTCACGAGAAGCTACCAAATGGCAGGGTCCGGTTATTTCATCCCGGGGCAACACTTTTTCCACCACTTCAATAGTAACCTTTACACCACGGACATCAACTTTAACATAGGTCAACTGGTTTATATCACGCAGCATGCCTTCTTCGGCCTCAGTACGGCTGAAATTCCATTTAGCCGCTCCCTGGTAAATGCCATAGCGGGCTGCGGTAATTAGAATCCGGTTGGGATCAACCTGCTGGGCGCCAGTAACCTCAATAAACCATACAAAAGAAGACAGAAGGTACAGGGATATAATAAATATCAAAGCCCCAATTACAAATCCCAATCTTCTTTTTATAAGAGCCTGGTAAAAAGGCATACCCTTTTTTTCGGTAACTTCCAACTCATAACCATTCTCCTCAGTTAAGCTTTTTAAGGCCTGAAAAGCACTGCTGCGTATCTTGAAATGCAAACCATCTTCTTTGCGCTTCACATCATTAATGAAAATGCCCCGCGCTAAAGCCATATTGATAATCTTCTCCAGGTTTTTCCCCTGCAGACGAACCCGGATAATGCCTCCCACTTGTTCAAAAAAACGATTAATCACCGCATTTCCCCTCTAGTTAATCATGATATTTAATACTGTTCACCTGGCCATTTATGCTTATTTCATCAGCCATCAGCGCTTTTATCTCCAAATCCCTGCCTTCAATCTCCACAAATCCACGAGACAAATTAATTCTGAGTCGATGGGGCAGGTATTCAATAATACCGCGGTGGTTTTCCAGATAAACTTCGTTGCGGCCAATAATAGTGATTTTAGGCAAATCCAGAACCAAATCTTTGGGGATATCCAGGAATTCGGCCACGACTTTGGTGAGAGCTTCTCTTTGCTTAGCCATTTTGTCTCCTCCTGTCAATACTGTTCTCCATCACTCGTCATACAAATATATGCTTGTCAGCAAATGGGCATGCCCCTGTAAAATTATCCAGATGCTTTACGCTATCAGAAGTAAACAGAACTTTACATAAAAAAACCCCGGTTTCCCGGGGTTATCAAACTCAACTGAACCAACCAATTCTCTTAGCTTGGAACAAGAGCTCGTCTCGGAAGTGGGGGTGGGCTATACGAATCATCTCCTTGATTCGTTGATTAACACCTTTAAACCGCAGGTTGGCTACCCCGTATTCTGTAACCACATATTCCACGTCATTGCGGGATGACGATACAATAGTACCTGCCGGAAGAAATGGTACGATACGGGATTTCAGTTTGCCATCCCGATCCGTAAAACTGGAATTAAGAGCAATAATACTTTTACCGCCTTTAGAGTAGTGAGCACCCCAAATAAAGTTCACCTGCCCGCCGGTTCCACTATACTGACGGTGACGAATAGATTCGGAGGCAACCTGGCCGGTCACATCCATCATCAGGGCATTGTTGACGGAAATCAGATTATCGTGCTGTCCTATCACATAAGGATCATTATTGTGTTCCACCTCAGTCCACCAAAACTTAGGATTCTTGTCCACGTATTCCCACAAACGGGCATTTCCCACACAGAAGGTACCAGTGGTAATACCCCGATTAATGTTTTTTTTACTGTTGTTGACTACTCCCAATTCCATTAGCTCCATAATTGAATTCTGAACCACTTCGGTATGAATCCCCAGATCCTTTTTATCGCGGAGGAAGTAACCGATGGCGTTGGCTAAGCCCCCCAGTCCTAGCTGAACCGTGGAGCCATCAGGAATCATATCTACTATATAGTGGGCAATTTGTTTTTCCACTTCGGTGATAGGGATATCCGGTATTTCTACTAAATCGGCATCGGTCTCCAAAATAGCATCCACTTCGGAAACGTGAATCTTTAGGTCATCACTGACTAACCAAGGAGTGCGCGAGTTTACCTCCACAATAACCAGTTCACACCTATTAATAGCCCGCCGGGGTACCAGACCGCCAAAACAGGAACGGTTCATATATCCGTTCTCATCCGGGGGAGTAACCACGAAAGAAGTGACATTGGGTTTCCGGCAGTCCATCCATAAAGCTAACTGGTTTAAGTGAACAGGAATATACTGAGCCGTTTTCCACTCCAAGCACATCCGTTCAACCGGTCCCACGAAAGGAGTTTCGATGTGAATATTCTCCCGGTATTGGGGCTGCATATAATCATACAGTTTTAAGGCCAAACCTAGGCAAATGGTAACGTTTCTTAGTTCTTCCACCCTGTTGCTCAAAGCTACTGAAAAATCATGAGGGATACAAGTTCCTCCCGGCATCATTATCACATCATCATTGCGAATCAAAGCCGCCGCATCTGCGGCATCCATCAATTTAGCCTGGTATTCATCTTTCCAGTTCCCATACTGTCTCCTGCCCGGTAGTCGCTTTTCTGATATCGCCATAAAAAAACCTCCTACCAAAATAGAATTCGATAGCAGGTTTTGCATTAATCATGCCAGATTGCAAAGCACGCAGTAATGCGAAACAGTGATTGTATTGGAAATTATCTGTTGTCCGAATTTTCGTACATTTTGCCTTAGAGTTGCTTACTCCTTCCGACTATAGTATATATTGATTGAGTGTTCAAAATACTGGACAATGTTTCAAGCATTTAACAGCTTCACGAAATGGCTGAATCACGTGGTGAAGGGGATAAATTATACTGCTCCATTTTGTAGTATAAAGCACTGCGGCTTAGTCCCAATAACTGAGCAGCCTGAGTCTTGTTGCCTCCACAGGCTTTGATAGCCCGTAGGATAGTCTGTTTTTCTGCTTCTTCTCGGGCTT
>DLUN01000016.1:0-7667 GCA_003444615.1 Syntrophomonas sp. | reverse complement strand
ATCTTGCCTGCACCAGCATCAATACAGGCCCGTTCGATTACGGTATTTAATTCCCGTACATTACCCGGCCAGTGATATTGCCTCAATCTGGCCATGGCCTCCTTGGTAATTCCTTCGATCTGTCCTCCACTTTCCTGATTATATTGATTTATAAAAAACTCGGTGAGCGGTTCCAGATCCTCTATTCTTTCTCGCAAAGGTGGTATGTGTATGGGAAAAACGTCCAGCCTGAAGAATAAATCTTTACGAAACTTAACCTGGCTTACCAGTTCACGCAAGGACCGGTTGGTAGCTGAGATTATGCGCACATCCACCGCCACGGTTTGCGTTCCCCCCACCCGCTCCAGTTCCTTTTCCTGCAGCACTCTTAATAACCCCGCCTGGGCTATCCAGGATAGCTCGGATATTTCGTCCAAAAACAAGGTCCCCCTGTCAGCCAATTCAAACTTACCTGGTTTACCAGCCTTACGCGCACCAGTAAAGGCTCCCTCTTCATAACCAAACAGCTCGCTTTCCAATAGATTATCAGGAATAGAAGCGCAGTTCACTCTAACAAGTGGATACTCACGACGGGAACTTTCCTGATGAATAGCATGAGCAAACAATTCCTTTCCCGTTCCCGTTTCTCCCGTAATGGAAACAGGTATGGAAGTAGCTGCCACCATACGGACCTGTTCTTTAGCCTCCATTATAGCGTCACTTCTCCCCACAATAGAAGCTAGAGAATATTTAGCAGATGATAAGCGCTTTACCTCCTCTTTATAATACTTTAATTCCGAAAACATATTGGAAATGCGCCGGGCAAAACCCTTAGCATCGTCCAAATACCTAAAAATATTGAATCCTGCTGCACCAATTATTTTTCCATTAGCAGTAATAGGAACCCGGGAGACTATCTGGGACTTTCCATTGAGTTCCCATATATCGGCTATTATGGGCTTCCCAGAACGCAATACCTCCAGCATACGGGTGTGCGGAAATACCTCGTCAACTCTTTTACCCAGTACTTTTTCCTTAGATAAGCCACTTTCCCGGCAGTAATAATCAGTGATAATCCGGATTATTCCCTTCTCATCGATGACTAAAGCGCCATCAAACTCATTAAAGATGGTCTCTATAACATCCAGGTATTTTTGTGGCATAGTACTAAGTTTAAACAACCCTTTTTGACCCCCTTGTACTGCCAATTTGTTTTAATATTCTATATTTTCTTGCTAATTCCTTGGGGTGGGTAGGAAATACATAAAAAAAACAAGATGGGGCAGTTCTTTTGGTAACTGTCCCATCTCGCTATTGGTTACAGCTGTGGTTAATAAAAGGCATAAGATACGATACTAATTAAAAAAGACATAATAACAATAACCACGATAACCGATACTATTCTTTTTTGACGGCGATTTTGCATGCCCCTATTCATAAAACTCAATTTTGCACCACCCCCGATTGAAAAAACCTGGCAACCTTTGGCCGCCAGGTTTATCTTCACTTTTTATATTCTAATGCAAAGCAACAGTGTCTTCACTTGGCCTATATCCCGGGGTCAATTGGGGATATAAATAACGCTTAGAATCTTTTCTTCTTGCGTGCAGCTTCAGACTTTTTCTTCCTTTTTACACTCGGTTTTACATAGTGTTCATGCTTACGGATATCTTGCATAACCCCAGATTTCTGGCAAGAACGCTTAAAACGTTTTAAGGCACTGTCCAGGGATTCGTTTTTCCCAACTTTAACTTCGCTCATTGTTTCCCTCCCCTCATACGACCAGGCTAAGTGAATGCCAATCTATTTTACTATTTACCAGGTATCAGAGTCAAGATTAGCCGGGAGGCCACCCCAGGTCACGCCCGCCTAATAAATGGTAATGAACATGCATCACCGCTTGTCCCCCAGCCGGTCCACAGTTGCATAGCAACCGGTAACCTTCTTCTGCTATGTTGAGTTTTTTGGCCACGGCCACGGCTGCAAGCTGGATATCACCTAAAAGTTTTCTGTCTTCCTCAGAACAATCATTCAAAGAAGCCCGGTGAGACTTGGGGATTAAAAGTATATGCACAGGAGCCACAGGGTCAATATCCTTAATGGCTACCAGTTGATCATCTTCATATACCACTTGGGCAGGTATCTCCTGTTTGGCAATTTTACAGAACAAGCAATCGCCCTCTGACAATTTTTCACCTCCTACATATTTTATGTTTTGAGGATTATTTATTGCCTTCATTCTACCAGATAAACAGCTTTCTTCAAAACAATTCTTAGTGCGCTGTATTGCGGTTAACAGCCTATTGCCCCATTGATTTTATAGACTCGATACCATTAGGCCGTTATTTATCAGAGCTGATCTGCTACCGTCTTGCGGTGCAGGTAATCACTACCGGCAATCATAGACAGCATTTGCGCATCACGCAAATATTTTTCCAAGGGATGCCCTATGAGAAAGCCCATGCGTCCTACCAAATCCACTGCTCGTGAGCTTACCTGCTGGGCTACTTGAGTAGCATATAGTTTGGCCATGGTAGAAACTCGTGAATAATTACCTTCCTGGTCAATTTGATAAGCAGCCCGGTATACCGACAATCGAGCCGCATTAATATGGGCACTCATATCAGCCAGGGCAGTGGCATAGTGGTAATTGTCACTAGTGTTTTTACCCAGTATGTTTTGCCGCCGGGCTAGATCATGTACAAATTCATATGCTGACCGGGCAATTCCCACTCCGATAGCTCCTACCAAAGCTAAGTTGCGGTCAAAGGTTTGCAGGAGCAGGAAATAACCTCCCCCTGTTCTCCCAATACGGTAATCTTCTGGTACCGTTACATTGTCGTAGTGCAGTCTTACTGTGTGGGCAGAACGCATACCGATCTTTAACACTGGCTCAGTAATATGTATGCCAGGGGTATCAGCTGGAATAACCACAAACTGGAGTCTTGATTTATGACGGGAATCACTGTTTCGTGCCAGCAAGACCATGAAATCAGCCATGGCTCCGTTTAGGATATAGTCTTTAGTGCCATTAATTATTACCTGGTCCCCCTGCAGGCGAATAGTAGTGGAAATGCGGGTTATATCTTCCGGGATAGGCCCGGTACCTTCTACATCAAATTCACTGACTACATCGTTGATAACTGGGCTGGCTAAATGAGGCTCTTTCTGCGTAACCAAAGACAGAAACTTATCTTGTAAATGCTTGCGCCCTGCTACTAAAATGGGCGTTAAGGCATAATTATTAGCCACTACAATAGCCGCTGCACCAGCACAGCCCGCAGCCAATTCTTCAACTATTGCCACGGTAGCCATCATGGACAAACCTCTGCCACCATAGTTTTCGGGAATGGTCGGTGCTAACAGGTTGCGTTCCGCCAACAGCTTGGGAATAACCCAATCCGGTTCTCTATCACCTATTAAGTCCAATTGAGCTCCCCGTTCGGCAATGTGGGTAGAAGCAAGCTCTCTGACTTCCATTACTAGTTGGCGGTCACTGTCACTTAACACGGATAAAGTCATAGCACGTCTCCTTCCTTTACGTCTATAATTGCGAAGCCAGCAAATACCGGTGGAACTGCTCACTTCCATCCACAATGGACAGCATCTTGGCATCACGGAGGTATTTTTCAGCCTTGTTGCCGTTTACATAGGCCTGGCTACCGACTATTTCCATAGCCCGGGAAGTGATATCCTGAGCCGCTTGGCTAGAAACTAGTTTAGCCTGTGGTGACGTCAGGGTATAATCATGGCCTTGATCAATTCTCCAGCAAGCATGGTGAACACTGAGCCGGGCAGCATTAAGCTTACTAGCCATATTAACTAGGCTGTGACTTACCGTGCTCTCTTGAAAGACCGGATGTCCCGAAATTCTGCGTTCTTTGGATACTTCCAAAGCATGCTGGTAAGCAGCCCTGGCGACCCCTACACATATGGCGCCAATGAAAGGAACCGTTCTATACAAACACTCTGCGAATATTTGCATGCCAGTTCCCGGGGAGCCGATCATGAACTGGGGCTCAGCCTTGAGTTCCTGAAAGTGGATTGCAGAGGTACTACAGTAACGAAGGCCCAATTTACGACGTGGCTCATCAAGTTTGATTCCTGGAGTGTCCATGGGAATAATCAATAATTGAAACCGAGACGATATAGGTTCACTGTCATTATCATACTCTATCATAGTAGTTATAAAATTGGCGGCAGCAGCATTCATAACATAATCCTTGCTGCCGTTAATTATCATATCTTCTTGGTTACCTGATTTGGCTTTCAATGAAGAACCGCATATATTTACCTCTTCCGTCTGTAACAAAATATCCAGATTAAAGCCGTTCTCCATAATAGCTATAGCTCCCAAACTGGTTTTAGGAGCAGTCATTAAAGGTAAATACTGGCGCATTTGCTCTTCAGTACCGGCCACCAGTAGAGGACAGATGGCATGAATATTAGCCGCAACTGATGCAGCAACACCTGCACATCCGGCAGCTATTTCTTCCATTATCATGGCAGTAACTAGAGTACTTAAACCCCGTCCGCCATACTCAGGTGATATTATAGGAGCCAGTAAATTATGCTCGGCCAGGATATCTAGGGCTGAACTGTCAAAAGAATCGTTACCATGAGCATCGTATTCCAAAGCACGGGGTGCGATATGCTTAGTAACTAAATCCCGGGTAAAAAACACTAATTCTCTATCCTGTTTTGAGATGGTATCGCGAAACATTCTCTTCCCCCCTTATCCTTCTTGATGCGCCTGACGTGATTTTTGCCAGATTATGTAGTCCATTACTGACCGCCTCTGCTCCTGGGGCAACTCGTACAAGGCATTGACTATCTGCAACAGTTCAGGTCCCTCTGTAGTTTCATAGTCATAGTTAAACGGCTTCGTCCTGTGGTTGTTGTTAGTGCTACTGGTTTCTAAAAAGTACTCAATAGGCCGGTTGAGTATTTCGGCAATCTTTTCCAACTGCGTAAGATAGAGCCTGCGCTTACCTTTTTCGTAATTAGAAAGCGTAGATTGCGCACAGCCCAGCATACTAGCCAGTTGTTCCTGGCTCAAACCAGCCTCCTCACGCGCTTGTTGAAGTTTGCGTCCAATATCCTTTGTACCCACGATTTTCCCCTTTCTAATTCCTCATGGCCTCAAAAACTTGCTACTGCACGGTTACGATATACTCCTTCTAAAACTACCTCAACAAATAGACCGCACATATCATGGGGTGAGGAAAACTCAATATTAATATAATTATCACTGAATCCATTGCATTTGCCTGAATGACATTCTTCCACCAAAACGGTTAGGTTTTGACCGATCAGTCCTTCGATAAATGCTTTATGTTTTTGCCGGGCTATATCCAACAATACCTTACTCCGCTCGGCTTTAATTTTTTGCTCAACCTGCTCCGGGAAAGATGCGGCTGGTGTTCCCGGCCGAGGTGAATACTTAAAAACATGCAAATCCAACAGGGGCAGGTTTTGAATCAGTTCTACGGTGAAATCAAAGTCACCTTCAGTTTCCCCCGGAAACCCGACCATAACGTCAGCTACCAGCCCTATTCCCGGTACCAGCCCAGCGATTTCCAAAACCCGGCTTCGATATTCTTCACGACTGTAGTGGCGCCTCATCCTCCTCAGAACCGCATCACTTCCACTCTGAAGCGGAATGTGCAAATGCCGGCACAATCTAGACTCATTTTGCATCAATTCAATTAACCGGTCGCTGATTTCTCCTAATTCAATGGAACTAAGTCGTATTCTATAGTCTCCCGGTACTGATTCCAGTATTTTCTCCAGTAATCGGTCCAAGCTCCAGCCGGGCATAGAACGGCCATACTGTCCCGTATGAATACCGGTTAAAACCACTTCACGGTAGCCTAAATTCACCAACTGTTTAATCTCCTGCACCACATCCTCAGGCTCTTTACTCCTTACCGGACCGCGAGTATAGGGAACTATACAATACGTGCAAAAACTCTGGCACCCGTCCTGAATCTTTACAAAAGCCCGAGTTCGCTCATGATGGTTATGACAAAAAACTGGTGCCAGTGATTCCCGGCTATCGATGGGTTCCCGTATGATCAAGGTATCTTTATTTCCTTTGTTCCCAGAGTCAATGATTTGGGCTATCCGGTGTTTGTCCCGGTTGCCCACTACATAATTGACTCCTTTCATCTCAGCTATTTTCTCGGCTTCCAGTTCAGCCATACAGCCTGTTACCACAACAGTAGCTTCAGGATTGTTTTTCAGGGCCCGCCTGATCACCGCCCGTGATTTCCGATCACTCACATGAGTCACTGTACAGGTATTAATAATATATAAATCAGCTGGTTGGGAAAAATCGATCACTTGGTAGCCGTTGGAGATCAATTCATCTTTAATTTGTTCAGTTTCCACCTGGTTAACCTTGCATCCCAGGGTATGAAAGGCTACCGTTTTCATATGCACCTCCATACTCAAAACCCTATCCTAAGTCTCCCAACTCGTATAGAATAATACCGGCCGCCAGTAAGCCCGCGGTTTCAGTCCTCAAGATACGTGGCCCCAACCCAACCGGTACTGCACCTTTTTCCTGAGCTAAGGACACTTCGGCAGCAGAGAATCCTCCCTCTGGACCTACCAGAAGGTACCAGGGCTGTTTATCACAGGGAAGCAGATGATCTCGTATTACCTGCCTTAAAGTGTAGTCCTGTTCAGACTCATACAGCATCAAGACGGGTTGTTCCTGATGCTGCTCAAGAAACGACACCAGATCCGTAGGTGGATAAACTACTGGAATCCGGTTACGGCCACATTGCTTACAAGCCTGCTGGGAAATGGTTTGCCAACGTTCCTGTCGCTGCTTAGTTTTGGATCCCTCTAGTTTAACCACCGTACGCTCAGTCAAAAGGGGATGGATACTGTCAATTCCTACTTCAACTGCCTTTTGAATGATAGTATCCATTTTTTCACCTTTAGCTATTCCCTGAACCAATGATAATTTGAAAGGGACCTCCCGGTCTAGGTATTCCTTACCGACTATTTGTCCCACCATGCCTCCGGAAGAGGCTCGCCCCAACAGTTCTACCTGATACTCCCATCCGCTGCCATCAAAGACCAATACCATGTCTCCTCCGCGTAGTCGCAATACTCTTTCAATATGGCGAGATTCAGCGGGAGAAAACCAAACTTGCTGATCTTCAATATCCTTAGAATTGACGAAAAAGCGGTGCAAAAATGTCACTCCTTTCGCACCACCTATAGTTTGCGGGCAGCTACTCCTACCCAATCCACATCGGTAAGTATGTGTTCTATTACAAAGCCATGGTTATCTAAGCGTTTTTTAACTCCTGGCCAACGACTGTCCACAATTCCAGATCCAAAAATCAATCCTCCCGGAGGAAGTACCTGAGCAGCAATGGGAATTAAATTAGCCACTACTTCTGCGGTTATGTTGGCGAAAATAATCTGGGGAGAAAAGTCATTCAGAGCGGTGACGATGTCCCCTTCCTGTACTTCAATTATACCCTGCAGACCGTTTAATCTAACATTATCCCGGGCGATGCGTACGGCCAGTTCATCTATGTCCATGGCCAGCACTCTGTTAACTCCTAACTTGGCTGCCGCAATAGACAGAATGCCTGAACCACATCCAGCATCTACTACTTCTTCTCCACCTTTTATATACTGTTCGATGAAGGTTAGGCAAAACC
>DLUN01000186.1:6761-7032 GCA_003444615.1 Syntrophomonas sp. | reverse complement strand
AGATGTGTATAAGAGACAGGGCTGACTACCAGGATATGTCAGATTACCAGATGTTTGATGCACAATACCAGTCTTGCGCCAGTGTTGATATGCAGGTGGAATACCCGCATCTGCCTTCTTATAACCGTTTTCGGGCGAGAAATTACTCTTTCAACCTCAGCCCCTATAACCAAAATGTGTTTGATTTCCTGCAGGAACGGAGTTATATAGATGCTGAAATCATAGAGTTGATAAAGTAATATGGTGGTAAATAGAAGACAAGGGGACGTTT
>DLUN01000186.1:3454-6504 GCA_003444615.1 Syntrophomonas sp. | reverse complement strand
TCCCCTTGTCTTCTTTATTACTGCCAGTAAACTGGTTTATTTGTGATGGAATGAACCAACTGAGCTAATTCTGTCATTTGCTGGGAGGAAGGGGGCTGGGTTTCGTGCAGTTTATAATCCAGTCCCAACAGATCCCATTTGTGGGCACCCAGAGCATGATAGGGTAACAGGTCGATTCTTTCTACAGTATTTAAGGTCTTTACCAGTTGCGCCATGGAGGTTACATCCTGAGGATTATCGGTCAGGCCAGGTACTATAACATAGCGAATCCATATACTGATGTGATGATCACTTATCAAACGAAGATTGTTCATGTTCATCTGGTTAGTGACTCCGGTGAGTTCCCGGCTTTTTTCCGGATCAATATGTTTTATGTCCGCCAGAAAAAGATCGGTTACCGGCAGAACTTTTTGTAGCTGGGAGGTGGCTATGTATAGAGAAGAATCTATGGCGGTAGACACGTGTTCTGACTGACAGGTGGTGAACAGTTCTTGCACAAAATCCGCCTGCAGCAAGGGCTCGCCGCCGGAAACGGTTACCCCTCCGCCGGAAGCACGGAAATAGGGAATACCCCGGCGAATTATCTTCATTAATTCAGCGGCTGTGTATTCCTTAGCCGAAGAGTTGGCCATTGACCAGGTATCGGGGTTTTGACAATACTGGCAGCGCAAGGGACAGCCCTGTAAAAATACTACCGTGCGAATCCCTGGGCCATCCAGAGTGCTGAAGGTTTCTATGGAATGAACCAGTCCCATGGGCTACATCCTTTTATAGAAGGTACGGGTGATGATTTCTTCCTGCTGTTCCCGGTTTAACTTGGTAAAATGTACTGCATAACCGGATACCCGAATAGTCAGATCCGGATACTGCTCAGGATGCTCCATGGCTTCCCGCAGGGTTTCCAGATTGAGGACATTTACATTTATATGGTGAGCGTCCTGGGCGAAGTACCCGTACAAAAAGCCGACCAGATTGTTAATTCTTTCTGATTCATTGGTACCCAGAGCACTGGGGACAATGGAAAAAGTATAGGAAACTCCGTCCCGGGCATATCCATAGGGCAATTTGGCCACGGAATTGGCAGCCGCAATGGCGCCGTGCTCTTCCCGGCCATGCATAGGGTTGGCCCCGGGAGCCAGGGGTTCCCCGCGTTTGCGTCCGTCAGGTGTAGTACCGGTGAATTTGCCGTACATTACATTGGAGGTGATGGTCAAAATAGACAGGGTATGCACGGAATTCTTATAGCTGGGATAGCGGCGCAGCTTGCGCATAAAAGTTTTGATCAGATCAACGGCGATCATATCTACCCGGTCATCATCATTACCGAATTTAGGAAAGTCTCCTTCGATTTCAAAATCGGTTATCAGCCCACTCTCGTCGCGGCAAGGTCTTACGCGGGCATAGCGGATGGCACTTAAGGAATCGGCTACTACGGAAAGCCCGGCAATACCAAAGGCGATAAAATGAGTTAGATTGGTATCATGCAAAGCCATTTCTATGCGTTCATAGGAATAGCGGTCATGCATGTAATGAATTACATGCATGGTATTGACATACAGCTTGGCCAGCCAGTCCATTTGTTTGTCCAGACGATGCATGACTTGGTCATAATCCAGGATTTCACCGGGGTATATGGGCATCTCCAATCCTACCTGCTCGCCGGATATCTCATCCCGGCCTCCGTTTAGAGCATAAAGCAGTAGTTTGGCCAGATTGCAGCGAGCCCCAAAGTACTGGCTTTCCTTGCCCATACGCATGGCGGATACACAGCAGGCAATGCCGTAATCATCTCCATAAAAAGGGCGCATAACATCATCGTTTTCATATTGAATGGCACTGGTGGTAATAGAAAGATGGGCGCAGTACTCCATAAAAGGACGCGGCAAGTTTTTGGACCATAAAACGGTTAGATTAGGTTCAGGAGATGGCCCTAAGGTCTCCAGGGTGTGCAGGACACGATAGCTGGTTTTAGTGACTAGGGTGCGACCGTCAACCCCCATGCCGCCGATGGCCTCAGTAACCCAATTGGGGTCGCCGGCAAACAGGTCACTGTAGCCGGGAGTGCGCAGGTGGCGGACCAGACGTAATTTTATGACTAGTTGATCTATTAGTTCCTGAGCTTGGGCTTCGGTTAAAACTCCTTCTTGCAGATCTCTTTGGATATATATGTCCAGGAAAGTGGAAACCCGTCCCAAACTCATGGCGGCACCGTTTTGTTCTTTAATGGCTGCCAAAAAGCCGAAGTAAAGCCATTGAACGGCCTGGACAGCGTTTTGGGCTGGTCCGGAGATATCATAACCATAGCTTAAGGCCATTTCTTTTAGGTCTTGCAAGGCTTGGATTTGATCGTATAGTTCCTCCCGCTGGCGAATAACCTGGTCGGTCATTTCTTCACCGGTTAACTTTCGATCCAGTTCTTTGGCATCAATTAATCGGTCAACTCCATAAAGAGCAACACGCCGGTAATCACCGATGATGCGTCCCCGTCCGTAGGAGTCAGGCAGGCCGGTGATGATGCCGGAACGACGTGCCAGGCGCATTTCCGGAGTATAGACGGTAAAAACTCCTTCATTATGAGTGCGGCGATGTTTGGAAAAGAACTCCTCTACCTGGGGATTTATTTGGTAGCCGTAAGCTTGGCAGGCATTAGCTGCATGGCGCAGTCCTCCATAAACTTGAATAGCTCGTTTAAGAGGCTGGTCAGTCTGCAAACCTACTATCAGTTCTAAATCACGGTCAACATAACCAGGTGGGTGGCTGGTGATATTTAAGGGAATGTCCGCATCAACTGCATAAACCCCTTGCCGTTTACGTTCTTCTGCTAACAGGGACCTGCATTTCCCCCACAGTTTTAAGGTGCGGTCAGTGGGAAGAGCTAAAAAGGAAGCGTCCCCCTCATAGGGTTGATAGTTTTTCTGTATGAAATCCCGTACATCTATTTCATCCTTCCATTGCCCAGGTATAAAACCACGCCAGCAATCCAATGTGCATACTTCCTTTCGCTGAAACTGTCTTCCGTGTATTTTCTCGCCTATTGGTTGTTAGTATGC
>DLUN01000186.1:0-3223 GCA_003444615.1 Syntrophomonas sp. | reverse complement strand
GGTGACTGCACTATAATAATGGGGGATTATATACACCTATATCGGAGCTGAATTCCATGCTGGTTTTACAGGCGCACAAATTGAATAAAACGTATGGCGACCGTCATATTTTACAAGAGGTTAGCTTTGCTCTTCATAAAGGCGAAAGAGTAGGGCTGGTAGGAGTAAACGGGTGCGGGAAAAGCACCTTGTTGAAATGCATTACCGGGGAGGTTGCCCCAGATAGCGGAGAGGTTTCTATCGCTGCTGGACACAGTTTAGCCTATTTAGAGCAAATTCCCCGCTATACTTCTGAGTCGACACTCTGGGAGATAGTAATGGGAGCTTACCGCAGTCTACTGGAAATGCGTGAGGAAATGCGGAATCTGGAGCAATCGATGGCACAAGCCGGTGAAAATTTAGATAGAGTGATGAACCGTTATGCTCAAGTGACCGAAGACTATGAGCGGGTTAATGGCTTTGCTTGCGAAAGTATAGCCCGGCGAATTCTCATAGGCTTGGGATTTGATGAAAGGGAATTTAACCGCAGAGCAGATGAGTTCAGCGGCGGGCAAAAAACCCGTATTGCGCTGGCCCGGTTGCTGGCGGAAGAACCTGATATTTTACTGCTGGATGAGCCTACGAACCACCTTGACTTGGCGGCACTGGAATGGCTGGAAGAGTTTCTGAGCAACTATAGAGGCAGTGTTCTTCTGGTTTCCCATGATCGGCGTTTTTTGGATAAAGTGGTCACCCGCATCCTGGATTTGCATCAGGGAAAACTATACTCTTATCCGGGTAATTATACCGATTTTAGGAGGCAGAAAAGGGTTCGCTGGGAAGCTTTAGAAAAGGCTTATCGAAAACAGCAGGAAGAGATTAAAGCGGCGGAAGAGTTCATCCGCCGTTATAAAGCCGGGGTAAAAGCCAGGCAGGCTCGGGGAAGACAAACTCGCCTGCAGCGTTTGCATAGAATAGAGCATCCCGGCCAGGAAGCCACCATAAGCAACTGGAATATGGAGGTTAAGGTGGCAAGTGGACAGGACGTTTTAACCATCAGCGGCTTGTCCAAAAGTTACCCGGCTAACCATCTGTTCTCGGGAATAAACCTTTTGTTGCGTAAAGGGGAACGGGCTGCGCTGATAGGACCCAATGGCTGCGGCAAAAGCACCCTGCTGAAAATTATAGTTGGTGAAGAAGAGGCTGATGAAGGTCAATGCCGATTGGGCAGCAAGGTTTGCCTGGGGTACTTTGCTCAGGAACATGAAGGATTAGATCCAGAGTCAAGTGTTCTGGATGAATTGGTCTATAACAGTGATTGTACTATAGAGGAAGCGCGTACTATGCTGGGGCGTATGCTGTTTAGGGGAGATGACGTTTTCAAAAAGGTCAAAGATTTAAGCGGTGGTGAAAGAGCCAGGCTGGCTCTCCTGAAAATGCTGTTAACCGAGGCCAACTTCCTGGTGTTGGACGAACCAACTAATCATATGGACATGGAAAGCCGCCTGGTGGTGGAAGATATGCTCAGCCAATTTGAAGGAACCATGCTTATAGTATCCCATGACCGCGCTTTGATCGACTCTCTGGCTACCCGGGTGTTGGTATTTGAAGAGCATGCTCTGGTTAGCTACACCGGTAATTATTCTGATTATAAGGAAGCAAAACTACGACAACATGAAGTGAAGGATACAGAAAATAAACCTAAATCCATCACTGAACAGCAGGCTTACCGCCAGCGCCAGAAAGAACTGCAGCGCAACCTAAACCGGCTTAACCGGGAAAAGGCAGAAGCCGAGGCCAATTTAGAGGAATTGGAAAAACGTTTGGAAAAAGTGGAAAAGGAGTTGGCTGATCCTAAAGTATTCGCCGATGCAGAGGCGGTAGCCAGTTTAGGAAAGGAACACCAGGAACTGATGGAAAAGTATGAACAGGTTTTCTACCACTGGGAACAGTTGAACCAGCGCTGGGAAGAGGCGACCCAGGAGAGCGAGTAAACAGTGAGTCTCTCTTTTGATTAGTATCATAGACTATCAGGGGAGGGATACTCTTGGCAGATATGATACCGGTCTGGGTTTGGATTATACTGTTGATGGGGTTAATCCTGTTGCTGCATATTATTAAAGTAAAATTGCGCCGGTGGGCTTGGAAAAGTATAGAAAATAGCACTTACTCATTTTCACCTTTAACGAGAGCCAATGTTGACCAGGAAAGGGAAGTTTAGAAAGGGGAACATATTGTCAAAAGTTATACTGACTGGAGTAGGTCCAGGAGCTGAAAAACAAGAGCACGATCCGGAATTACAGGAAATGAAAGGCCTGATAGAAGCTGCCGGTCTGGATTTGGTTATGGTAATGCTCCAGCCACGGCATCAACCGGACCGGGCTACCTATATTGGCAAAGGCAAACTGAACGAGATCAAGCATTTGGTGGACGAGCTGGAAGCTGACCGGGTGATTTTCAATGTAGATTTAAGCCCCCTGCAGATTAGAAATCTGGAGCAGGCCGTAGAAGTACCCATTATGGATCGTACTATGCTGATTCTAGACATATTTAAGCAAAGAGCCCGCTCCCATGAGGGCAAACTCCAGGTGGAACTAGCCGCCTTACAGTATCAACTGCCCCGCCTCACGGGACGCGGTTGGGCTATGAGCCGTCTGGGAGGCGGCAAGTTAAGAGGAGCCGGTGAACAGCAGCTGGAGTTGGATCGGCGCCATATTCGCAAGCGTATTAAAGATATTAAGAATCAACTGAGCAAAGTGGAGAAAACCAGACAGCTGCACAGCCAGCGCCGCCAGCGCCAAGGTTTTAAGACCGTTTCTTTGGTAGGCTATACCAATGCCGGAAAGTCCTCGTTATTTAATGCCATCTGCCGGGTGGCTCACAGCAGTGGGCAGGATCAGGTGTCTGCTGATCAACGCTTGTTTCAGACTCTGGATACTACCACTCGCAATGTAAAACTACCCTCCGGGCGAGAGTTTTTGCTGACCGATACAGTAGGGTTTATCAACCAACTCCCCCCTCACCTGGTGGCAGCTTTTCGCTCTACTCTGAAGGAAACTGTGGAAGCAGATCTCCTCTTGCATGTGGTGGATCGGGCTGACTCTTTATACTTGGATAAAATGGCTGTCGTAGAAGAACTGCTGGATGACTTGCAAGTAGGATCCAAGCCCGTTTTGGTGGTCTTTAACAAAATAGATCTTTTAGGCTCGGATACGGTTATAGATAGTGGTATGCTTGGAGTGTC
>DLUN01000100.1:1727-6862 GCA_003444615.1 Syntrophomonas sp. | reverse complement strand
CCATAATGAAGTAGAGACATTGCCCTTTAAGGGGCCCTCTAGTAAAAAAGTGTAGCAGTTTTATCACTGGTTGGCGGAAGTTGGGTTAAATGTCACCATCCGTGAGGAACGGGGCGGGGATATAGAAGCGGCTTGCGGGCAGTTATGTATAAAAGAACGTTAATCAGATTTTGCTCCAGGTCTAGGCATTGAGGTGCGTTGATTTATGAAAGTTGTGGGGATTTCAGATATTGGTTTAGTGCGTGAAAAAAATGAAGATGCTTTTTTGATTGATGAAGACCAGGGCTTTTTTTTGGTATGCGATGGTATGGGAGGTCATCGGGGAGGACAAGTGGCTTCCCATATGGCTGTACAAACTATTAAGCAAAGTATGGATGGATTTTCGCCCGCTAATGCAAAACAGCGGTTAATTCACGCCATTGAAGAAGCCAATCGAGCGGTTCTGAAGGCCGGTCTTGAAAACGAAAACCTTTTTGAAATGGGAACCACCATTACTGCTGCCGTAATTAAGGGCTCTCAATTAATCGTAGCCAATGTTGGGGATAGCTCGGTTTTCCTCATTCGCAACGATACTATCCGTAAAATCACCCGGGACCATACGCTGGCAGAAGAAATGTTGGCTAATGGAATATTGGAACCCGGTGAAATGAGAAGTAGCGCCTACAATCATATATTGACCAGGGCGTTGGGAATAGATGAAGAGGTAGAAATAGATATTTTTATAGAAGACATAATGCCTGGTGACATTATACTGATGTGTAGTGATGGGTTAACTGATATGCTAATTCCAGAAGAAATTCTAAATATAATAAAAGGACATGACAGTGACCTGGAAATGGCCGGTCGTCAATTGCTCGGCGAAGCACTGCAAAAAGGCGGTTTTGATAATATAACCATTATATTGTTAGGCTTCAATTAGGAGGTAAACATAGTTGGCAGGGATGGTTTTAGGCGATCGCTACGAGTTAATAGAAAAAATAGGTGAGGGCGGTATGTCCATTGTCTATAAAGCCCGTTGCCGCATTCTCGATCGAATTGTCGCTGTTAAAGTATTAAAAGAAGAATTCGCCCAGGATGATAGCTTTGTGCAAAGGTTTAAGACTGAAGCCCTGGCCGCCGCCAGTCTTTCTCATCCTAATTTAGTCAATATTTATGATGTTGGCCAGCAGGATGAGTGTTACTACATCGTTATGGAATATGTTCAGGGACAGACGCTTAAAGAATTAATCGAGCGGGAAGCTCCTTTGCCAATTGAAAAAGCGATAGATATAGCTATCATGATCTGCGATGGCTTACATCATGCTCATGAAAAAGGTATTATTCACCGGGATATAAAACCCCAAAATGTTTTAATAACTGAGTTTGGCATTGTTAAAGTGGCTGACTTTGGTATTGCCCAGGCTATTACCAAAAAAACTATCACCTTTGGCGGGAACGTGGTAGGATCGGTACACTATATATCGCCAGAACAAGCCAAGGGAGAACCTTTAACCCGAGCCACTGATATATACTCGGTGGGGTGTGTACTGTATGAGATGGTCACTGGCCAAATACCTTATGACGCTGACAGTCCTATTACTGTAGCTCTGAAACATATACATGATGATATTCCACCCATTAGAGCCGTTAATTCTGAAGTGCCAGTGAGCTTAGAAGGAATTATTATAAAAGCCATGGAGAAACTGCCCCAGCATCGTTTTTCAACGGCAGAAGAATTGCGCAATGCACTGCTTAATGTCCATAGCCAGTATTTTTCCAACTATACCAGCCAGCATAAGAATGGCAAAACCCTGATCATGGCTCCGGTATCAGAAGGGAGAGAGGGAGAGGTGGCCAAGAGAAGACTGCGTCCGGCAGCCGCTATTGCTATATTGGCAGTAGTGGGGTTGTTTTTAGGAGTGTTGTACCAGCTGAGCGGCAGTTTTTTTGGCGAAGAAGTTGAGGTGCCGGATATAGTAGGGATGAGCTTAAAGGAAGCCGATCAGGAATTATCCAAGGTGGGCTTAAAGCTTGATGTATTGTCCGAACAGTACCATGATGAAGTGGAGAAAGACCATATAATATCCCAAAGGTATGTGAAAGGGTTCAAGGTAAAAAAGGGCAGGAAAATAGGAGTTGTAGTAAGTTTAGGCATTAAAATGCAAGAGGTGCCCAATGTAGTAGGTATGGACAAAAGTGCGGCTGAGGTAGAACTTCGTAATTATGGATTCAGTATTGGTCAAACCGATAATATTCATGATGAAAAGTATGAAGAAAATCAGGTTATATCTCAAAATCCCCGAGCTGGTACCAAAGCTAAGCCGGGGGAGCATGTTGATCTTATGATAAGTAAAGGACCTGCTCCCCAGCGTATACCAATGCCCAACTTAATTGGCATGAACCTGGAGGAAGCACTTAAAACACTAAAAGACAACAATTTAGAGGTAGGAGAGGTATCCAAGAAGGAAAGCGATGCTTATTATGTAGATCAGGTTATAGATCAGGATACAAAAGCTCAAGTGCTGGTAGACGAGAAAACCGCTGTTAATCTGGTGGTCAGTTTAGGGCCAGGGCCAGCAGCTCAAATTCAAAGCATCGAGTTGCTACTGCCAGAAGAACAGGACTTTTATAAAGTAGTGATAAAAGTAAAAGATGTTCGCGGGCAGCGTGAGGTATATGATCAAATGCATGGTGGCGGTGATAGAGTAATAGTAGGGGTAAGCTATTTTGGCGCTGCTCAGGCTGATATATACCTGAATGGACAGCATTACCGTACCGTTAATATATGATGAGGAGGTTTATATGACCGACAACCAATCCGTCGGGCTGGTTCTTAAAAACTATAGTGGATTTTATTATGTTCAGACCAGGGATGGTCGTATTTACGAATGTAAAACTCGTGGCAAGCTTAAACAACAGGTGGTAAGCGGGGACTGGGTTACCTTTACCCGTTTGGATAATGGACGGGGAATTCTAGAAAACATTCATCCCCGAGCCAATCTGTTATATAGACCTAAAATAGCTAACGTTACTATGGTCCTGATCGTGATGGCAGTTGACAAACCCGCTCCTAGTCTTTCTTTATTGGATCGATTGCTATTACTGGCGGGAATACAGAAAATTATTCCGTGCATTTTATTAAACAAATGCGATCTTAAACCAGATGAGAAAGCGATTTGGCTCCAAGAGTACTATCCTCAGGCTGGTTATAAGGTGCTGAGGATATCGGCTAAACATCGTAAGAATTTAGAGGCAATACGTCAATTGTTGCAAGGGCAGATTGCTGTTCTGGCTGGTCCCAGCGGGGTAGGTAAAAGCAGTCTTATAAACTCATTGACTGATAATCAATTATTAAAAACTCAAGAAGTGAGCAGTAAAATTGGCAGAGGGAAGCATACCACCCGGCATGTGGAACTTTTTTCGATAGATGACAAGGGCTGGATAGCTGATACTCCCGGTTTTAGTGTTTTAGATCTTCCCGACATGAAAAGCACCCAGTTATCTGACTATTATCCCGATTTTACAGAGCTTGGCCAAGAGTGCAAGTTTAGAAATTGCCTACATCATCGAGAAAAAGAATGTGGAGTCAAAGCAGCGGTTGACAGTGGCAAAATACCTGAATTCCGCTATCATAATTACTTGCGTCTTTTAGAAGAAATCATGGAAAAGGAGAAATGCTACCGATGATTTTACTGGCCCCGTCCATTCTGTCTGCCAATTTCGCCCGCCTGGGAGAAGATGTATCCAAAGTTGAAAAGGCCGGTGCTGACTGGCTGCATATAGATGTGATGGATGGTCATTTTGTACCTAATATTACCATTGGCCCTCAGGTAGTTGCCGACTTAAGGCCATCTAGTAAATTGATATTTGATGTGCATCTTATGATTGAAAAACCAGATTCACATATACCAGCCTTTGCCGAAGCCGGAGCTGACTTTATAACCGTACATGTTGAAACCTGCCCGCATCTGAACAGAACCATTAACCTTATCCGCGAATGCGGATGTAAAGCGGGCATTGCCCTCAATCCTGCTACTCCGGTGGTTCTAATAGAGCCTAGTCTGGAGGATATTGATTTAGTATTGGTTATGAGTGTTAACCCTGGATTTGGAGGGCAACAATTTATTCCTGGAGCACTAAGTAAGATTAGTAAAGTGAATAGTTTAGCCAGCCAATTAGATAGAGAAATATATATTCAAGTTGATGGGGGGATCAATCCCGAAACAGGCCGCCGGGTAGTGGAGGCTGGAGCTAATGTACTGGTAGCGGGATCTTACATTTTTCACTCCGAAGATCCAGCCCAAGCCATTACAGCCCTTAAACAGACGGCTGTGTATTGACCATCTTATCAAGTAAGTGTACTATATAGGCAATCAAATGAATTAAATATACGTTATTTCTTCGGGGATGGGTGGAATTCCCTATCGGCGGTATAGCCCGCAAGCCGTAAGGCAGGATCCGGTGCAACTCCGGAGCCGACAGTGACAGTCTGGATGGGAGAAGAAATCTAATGTGGTGTGCTTTTATAATCACATCATATTACTTGTGTTCGCATAAACTCCGAAGAATGATGGCGGGGTTTTTTTTATACCCTTTAACCGATGACAGAAGTGATCTTTCGTGTCATTGCTGTGAAAACGGAGGATTCCATACGTGTCATTGGCCGTTCCGGCACTCCTGATGCTCCCTTCGGTCGTGGCCAAAGTTGCGAGCCCCGAAGGGGGGAGTACCCTTAGGGTGCAAAGACACATAAGTAAACCGCACTAGTGTTTTTTGATATGAGGTGAAAATATTGGTAACCAGCACCCCCGACGAACAGTACATGCAAAGAGCCTTAGATTTAGCCGCCCTGGCCTTAGGCCGTACCAGTCCCAATCCGGTAGTAGGTGCGGTAATTGTTAAGGATGGAGTTATAGTCGGCGAAGGTTATCACCAGCAAGCTGGTACCCCACATGCAGAAATACATGCCCTGCACCAGGCAGGTGACAATGCCCGGGGGGCAGATATATACGTTACCTTAGAACCCTGCAGCCATTACGGGAAAACCCCGCCCTGTGTTAACGCTTTAATTGAAGCGGGTATAAAAAGAGTGGTAGTAGCGGTCCTTGATCCGAACCCGCTGGTATCCGGAAAGGGTATTGACATATTAAAACAAG
>DLUN01000100.1:0-1437 GCA_003444615.1 Syntrophomonas sp. | reverse complement strand
CTTCGCAACCAGTACGATGCCTTAATGGTGGGTATTGGTACGGTATTGGCTGATGACCCGCTGCTAAACACTAGATTAGAGAACGAGGATTCCCGAGATCCGGTTCGCATAATTGTGGATGGTCAACTCTTGCTCCCCCTGGATAGTCAGATAGTAAAGACGGGCCATAAGCAGTGCACGCTAGTTTATACTTCTCATACAGCAGATAAGAGCCGGGAAGCTGCTCTTAAACAAAAGGGAATAGAAGTAATCCGCTTAGATGGCAGTTCCGATGCTCTTGACCTTGAACAGTTAGTGGATGATCTGGGCAGACGTGAAATAATTAGTGTGCTGGTGGAAGGAGGAGCGGGGTTAAATGCCTCACTACTGGAACAATGTTTGGTGGACAAGGTATATTGGTTTATAGCCCCCAAAATGGTGGGTGGTGTTAAAGCCCCAGGACCGATTGCCGGTGACGGTGTACCTACCATGGATGAAGCTTTAGTTTTACATGACATGCAGGTACAGCAAATAGGAGCAGATATATTGATTGAAGCCTATACAAGGTGGTGAAGTATTTGTTTACAGGCATTATCGAAGAAATCGGCTATGTAAAAAGAATTAACCAGCAGTCTCGTTCAGCCCAAATTGAGATAAAGGCAGATAAAGTGTTGGGAGATGTTGCTGTAGGTGACAGTATAGCGGTTAACGGGGTTTGCTTAACAGTAGTAGCCTTTGATTCTCAGCACTTTACAGCAGATGTCATGCCGGAAACTGTCAGCAAAACAAATTTGCGGGAATTAAAACCAGGCAGTCCGGTTAACCTGGAACGAGCCCTGAAGCTGGGGGGAAGATTGGGGGGACATATAGTACAAGGCCATGTTGATGCAGTAGGCACAATTGTGGAAAAGCAAATATTAGAGATTGCGATCATTTACCGCATTGCAACTGAACCTGAGTTGCTCCAGTACGTAGTTCCCAAAGGATCGGTAGCCATAGATGGTATCAGTTTAACCGTGGTGGACGTATTTCAGGATAGCTTTACCGTTTCCTTGATTCCCCATACAGCTCATGAGACAGTTTTGGGAGAAAAAAAACCTGGTGACCGGGTTAACCTGGAAAGCGATATAATTGGCAGGTATGTTAAACACTTAATGAATAGAAACCATGGAGAGGAACGGCAGGCCTTAAATCTATCTTTCCTGGCTGAACACGGATTCATTTAATGAAAAGGAGGATGGGAAGAATGTTTAACAGCATAGAAGAAGCAATAGAAGATATTAGGGAAGGCAAAATGCTGATTGTAGTCGATGATGAAGACCGTGAAAATGAAGGTGACCTGGTGGTAGCAGCCGAGAAAGCTAGTCCGGAAGTAATAAACTTCATGGCCACCCATGCCAAAGGCTTGATCTGCGTGCCTATGTTAGGCGAACGGCTGGACGAATTGGAAATACAGCC
>DLUN01000203.1 GCA_003444615.1 Syntrophomonas sp. | reverse complement strand
GATTCCCTGGACCGTACCTGGCAGTGCGGAACCATTCAATTAGATTTTCAGATGCCGGAGAAACTAGATATTACTTATATAGGCGAGGATGGAGAGAAACACCGTCCGGTTATGATTCACCGGGTAATCTATGGCAGTATTGAAAGGTTTATCGGCATTTTGACCGAACATTTTGCGGGAGCTTTTCCTGTCTGGTTAGCCCCGGTACAGGCGAGAGTTTTGCCCATCAGTGAGCGCCAACATGAGTATGCTCAGCAAGTGACTGATACACTTTTGGAAGCTGGTATCCGGGCAGAAATAGATAGCCGCAGTGAAAAGGTGGGCTATAAGATTCGGGAAGGGCAGCTGCAGAAAATTCCCTACCTGCTTATCGTGGGTGATAAAGAAGTGGAGCAAGAGGCTGTGGCCGTACGCCATCGCAAACAGGGTGACCAGGGAGCTGTGCCGCTGGCTGATTTTATCACCAGGATAACAGAAGAGATAAAGGAAAAAACTGTTGATTAAATGGCAGTTTGCATTCTAGGACTTGTCACTCACTAAATCTTGACATCTGGCCTTGCAAGAGGGGACGGTTCTTTCTATCATTCTGTAGACTTTGTACATCCCCTCTTGCATTCCACTATCATTAAACAATGAACAGCTTAATTTATTTACTACGGTTTTGTTCCATTTCCCGCAGTGCCTTGCGATCGACTTTCTTCATATTGGTGCGGGGAATGTCATCCAGGAACTCAACGTATCTGGGCACTTTATAAGCTGCTAGAGATTGCCGGCAAAACTCGATAACTTCTTCTTCGGTCATGGTTTCACCCGGCCTTAATACTACAAACACCTTGACACTTTCACCGCGGATAGGATCAGGAACACCTATGGCTCCTGCATCTAGAATTTTAGGATGAGTATATAGCAGTTCATCAATATCGCGAGGATAAACATTAAATCCGCTGGAAATAATCATATCCTTGGTACGTCCCACAATAGTAATATAGCCATCCTCATCCATGGTAGCAATATCACCGGTGTAAAACCAGCCATTCTTAATCGCCTTAGCAGTTTCTTCAGGGTTGTTCCAATACTTTTCTATTATCAGGGGGCCTTTTAGGATTAATTCGCCTGGCTCATTAATAGGCATCTCGTCTACACCATTCTTTAGATCAACGATTTTGACATCCATATCCGGGAAAGGAATACCTACTGTGCCAGGTTTACGCTTTCCTTTAGGATTAACCATGACACCATTTGTGGTTTCTGATCCACCGAAACCTTCAATAATTGTAGAACCAGTAATGGCCTCAAACTTTTTCATTGCTTCCACCGGCAAGGGAGCAGAACCGGACAGCAGGAAGCGAATAGAGCTGGCTTTGGATTCAGGCAGCCTGGGGTGCATGTTAAGCATTTGAATTAATGCAGGAACAGCCGGCCAGTAGGTGGGCAAGAACTTATCGATGGCATCCAAGACATTATCGGGAGTTACTTCCGGTACCAGACACATGGTTCCGCCACTGGATAGATTGGCATTGATCTGCATATTAAAGCCATAAATATGGTACAGGGGAACCGTGCACAAAGTCCGTAATTCCTCGGGAGGAAACATAGCTTTAGCCCATTCGATAAAAACTGTAAAAAAGGCTACGAAGTTGCGGTTGGTAAGACAGCATCCCTTGGGCACCCCGGTTGTCCCGCCAGTGTATTGAAGAATAACGATGTCATCATAAGTCAAGTGAATATCGGGTTCCATGTCGCTGGCACCGGCAATGAGGGCAGCATAATCCAAAATATCGGGAGCATCTTCCAAAGTTACTTCTTTGCCAGGAACCTGCATTACGATCATGGTTTTAAGAGGGGTTTTACCAGAGCGCATTACCTCCAGGACTCGCGGTGCAACGGGACCATAGACAATAACCGTTTCCGAACTGCTGTCGCAAAAGTTATAAACCATTTCCGGGACCGTATAAAGCGGATTGATCGGTACCAGGATGGCGCCGGTTTTCATAACTGCGTGGGCTGAAAAAACAAATTCAGGAATATTCGGTAAGGCTAGGGCAACTCTATCCCCTTTTTTGATCCCCAGATTCAGAAGTGCATTAGCTAATTTCTTAGCAATATCATTAGTTTCTTTGTAGGTGTAAACCAGATCATTACAATGTATGTACGGTTTACTTGGCTGGGCACGTACCCATTTGATAAACTCATCTTTCATGGTGGTTACTGGATAATAACATTGGGTAGGAACATCAGGGTCATACCATTTGTGCCACCTTCGTTCAAACTTCATGCTTATCTCGCCTTTTGCGCAGTATTTATTGCTATGCGGTGGATTTCCGATAGCTTTTCTAATGTATCCTGGACCAATATTAATTAACTACGATCCCACTTACCTTCAGCCCTTAATTTCTCCACTATTTTTTTGCCTGCCTCGATTAAAGAGGGTACATCTACTTTGCCTACCCGGGTGAGGGGGAAAGGCTCATTGACTGGCCATATTTCAACATGAATGGGTCTTTTGTAGGCGGCCATGTTTTTGCAGTACTCTATTATTTCTTCCGGCTTCAGGTCTTCGCCGGGCTTGGGTTGAACGAAAGCAAAAACACCGTCAACAAAAATATCATGTGGGAGTCCCAAAACTTGTGCTTGAGCAACTTTAGGATGACGGGAAATAAAATCAGTTACTTCATCAGGGAATACTAGATAACCTTTGGGTTTAATAACAAATTTTCTGCGCCCTGCAAATTTAAGACCTAAATAACTCCCGAAGTTATAAAAATATCCCATATCACCGGTATATAAAATTCCTTCTTTGGAAATTGTAGCAGCGGTAGCTTCCGGGTTGTTATAATAGCCAAGAAATACTATCGGTCCATGCACGCATATTTCACCGACCTCTCCGATAGGAAGTTCTTCGCCGGCGCTTCCGTCTTCGTTCATAGGTTTGCGGATGGTGACCGGTGCATATTCTGGGAAGACCTGACCTACCTGACCGGCCATTTCTTCTAATGAAATGCCGCGAGGAGTGGCAGTAAAATAACCTGCGCATTCGGTCATCCCTAGTGAAGTTCCAAATGTGGGAGCCATGGTGGACATCTTTTCCAGGAAAGGAACATCTACGGCACTACCGCCATAAAGAATGTAGCGTAAGCTGCTTAAATCGTAATTGTCATAATTGGGGTCTAACCAGAGCATGCGGAACATGGTGGGTACACCTCCCCACCAGGTAGGCCGGTATTTCTCAATGTTAGCCAACACAGCCTGCGGGCTGTACATACTTAAAGAGATCACAGTGCCTCCAGTGAACCATACAGTCATAGGTCCCTGGCAGGTTCCTGCAACGTGACTGGTAGGCATGGAGTTCAAATAACGATTATCAGTTCCGTATAGACCAACTTCGCGCGAAAATACTGCATTGTTGATGAGGGTGTTTTCATGGCAGATAAGCGCTGGTTTGGGTTCTCCGGTGGACCCGGTGGTAAAAATTATTATGTGTGCATCACGGGTGTCCAATTCATAATAGTCCTGGCGTAGAGATTCAATTAAACTATTATCCTGTTTTAACGTCTCTAACACAGCTGGTGCGAAATATTCTTCAAAATTCAGACAACCCTCAAGAAAATCTTGCTTTATGCCCCCAGGCGTCAACTGCACAAAATATTTTATAGAAGTGACTGTCCCTTGAACTTCTCTGACCAAATCTCTAAAATCTCGAATGGCTGTGTTGCCAAGACAGAAGAAAGCGACGGGATTAATTTTTTTCATATCGCGGATAACTTCATGTGGCATCAAGCGAACGTCGAGCGGAGTCATGATGGCGCCAATGGTTGCACAGGCATAGGTCAGCATAAAAAATTCCGGCCAAGCCAACCACTGGGAAACCACTACATCACCTTTTTTAAGCCCCATTTTCTTCAGTTGTAGCGCGTACAGGGTGATCATCTCATCGAATTCTTTGAAGGTGTATGTTTGCCCTGTATCAGTACTAACCAATGCTGGATTGTTAGGTGTGATCGTAGCCCATTTTTTAATGTAATCGGTTAACAGAGGAAGCTTCCATTCTTTCAATAGTTCTTCTCTTAAGGGAACTGTCAGCATATCTACCATCCTTTCACATTAAATTACAGGTGGGGTCCAGACAATGAATTACTGACCATGGTCAAAATATTATTCAGCAAAAACCATGCCATCTCATAAAAAAGACAGGCTCAGCGCTCTAAGGCGCGAACCTGCTTTTGTTAAGTAAAAATGCCTAAAATTTGCCCTAGTCAATAACTGTTAACATGTGTTAACCACCTAATCATCTGTGGACGGATGTTAACAAAAGTAACACAACATTCTATTCATCCACTTTGTATAGTTTCATTTTTTTATAAAGGGTAGTACGGGATATTCCTATTTCCCGGGCTACTTTACTGACGTTTCCATTATAAGTTTTCAGAAGCTCAATAATTAGTAGACGTTCCTCGTTTTTGAGGAGCTTTTTTCTCATCTCCATGAGTTCTTGAATGGTTTTTCCGGAGCCTTTTTGTAAGGATGGTCGGCTTTGAAGGACCTCATTTTTTCTGCTCGTTTCAGAAAAAAATAACTCAAATGGTAAATCTGCCTGGCTCAATTGAGAACCTTTTGCATTGTTAAGCATGCGCTCCAACACATTTTGTAGTTCCCTCACATTTCCAGGCCAATCATAAGCTTCTAAAACTTGGAGCATATCGGGGGTGAGACTGTATTGACCGGGTCCCCTGTGGGCAGAACTGTTTTTCAAAAAATGGTTTACAAGCAGACGTATGTCTTCCTTGCGTTCACGAAGGGGCGGAATCTTAATAGAAATCACATTTAGGCGGTAGTACAAATCCTTGCGAAAGCGTCCATGATGCATTTCAGTCTGTAGGTCCTTGTTGGTAGCACAAATTATACGAACATCGACTGGGATTGCCTGCGTTCCTCCAATGCGGGTAATACTCTTTTCTTGAATGACTCGTAGCAGAGCTGCTTGTTGTTCCAAGGGCATGTCACCTATTTCATCCAGGAAAACTGTTCCGCCTGAAGCCAGTTCAAATTTTCCTGGATTACCTCCTTTACGAGCGCCGGTGAAAGCACCCTCGGCATAACCAAAAAGCTCACTACCGATTAAATCTCTGGGGATAGCTCCGCAATTAATAGCAATAAAAGGTTCCTTGCTACGCTGGGAGTAATTATGTATTGCCTGGGCAAAAAGTTCTTTTCCTGTTCCGCTTTCGCCTTCAATGAGTACGTTGCTCGTGTTGGAAGCAGCCATTTTAGCGTTATCTATTAACTCTTGCATAGTGCGATTACCGGTTATAATATTTTCGAAACGGAAGGAGGCTTTGGCACCGCTAAAGCGGTTTACAAGTTTATGAACATCCTTAATAGGCCGCAAAATAAGCAACCCGCTACTGACAACCCCCTCTTCATCAACAATCGGTGTACCTGAGGCCAATATATGAATCTGTTTGCCTGAGGCAAAAAATATGAACTCCTCATCCTGAAAAGGTATACGACGGTCAAACATATCGTTAATAAAGGCAATTTTCCCTTTGAGAATATCTTCCTTAAGATTCATTTTTATTCGGTCCAATAAAGCTCCCCAGTTCTGTTCGAAAACGTGGTTCAGAAGTTCAATTTCCCCAGAACGATTTACTATTATGACACCATCAGACATATTATTAACCACATTGTTTAAGTTGCGGTTAAGCATCGTCAGCTTATTGTTTTTCAAACTCAGTTCAGCTGTTCTTTGTCTTACCCGAAGTTCCAATTCATCCCTAGCAGTTTGTAACTGTTCTTTTAGCAGTTTGCGTTCGGTAATATCGACAGCTCCTACGATACCAATGATTTCATTATTCATACGAGTGGTTCCAAAGAACACATCTACCCAGATGGCTTCCCCGTTTTTCTTAAGGATCTTAAATTCATAATTGGTAGTAACTTTTTCACCGCGTAAGCGTGCGGGGCCCCTTTCCTTGATCAGATCGCGGTAGTCCGGATGACAAATATCCCAGAAGTTTTTTTCGACCATTTCTTCAAAAGTATACCCAAGCGTTTCTTCTACAGCTGGATTTACATAAACCACCTTGCTGTTTCGATAAGCGTAAACCAACACAGGAACGGTTTCAATTAGCTTGCTGTAAAAGTTAGCATCAGTTATCTGAGCACATATTTCCATTTCCCCAAAACGCTTGTCCCTAGGAAATGTATTAGTTAGTTTAAGATCCTCTTTCATCTATGTTTCCTTCCTTTCAGGCCTAGGAGAATAAGCACCATGTAATACTATTGTAAACAATATAGAATGGGGAGTGTGAACTTTTGTGGGGAGCAAAACGGGCAAAAAAAGAAAAAGAGACCTGGAGAAGCAGTATTTTAGAAAAACACCCCTCTGGCTCATAGGACTTGTCATTCACTAAATCTGTCAATAGTCAGGGAAAATGTCACCCCTTTACCTGGATAACTGAGCAGCAGAAATGTCACCCCTATTTCTTTTGGAATAGAACATTTTGTTATAACCAAACCAAGGAGATTTGTTTTTAGGTTTACTTTG
>DLUN01000076.1:2350-3219 GCA_003444615.1 Syntrophomonas sp. | reverse complement strand
CGGTTTTCAGATCTGCCATGAAATCCAGCTACAACCGGTACTAGTCCTTCCTGTAAACACGTTACTATATCCTTAGGGTTAACTTATTGAATATGAGCATTGTTAAAATGACCATCAGTCACTATGCCTGCCTGCTCACCAGTGAAAAACCGTGCGGGAATACCTCTGGCGTTTAACTGAGCCACCAAAACCACTCCGGAAATAATCTCCCCGCAAGACATAATAATATCCATTTCCCTTGGATCGGTTTGGGGATTTACTTCTTTTACCATTTGAATCAACGTATCAGTGGCATAGGGTTCCTGTTGGCGCCCCATAGCTGAAACAACTATAACCACCTTACTTCCCGATTCAAGGGTTTTATGGACAATACCGCAGACTTTATCCCGCTGCTCCTGGTTAGCTAAAGAAGTACCGCCATATTTTTGCACGGTTATTCTCAATTAAGCAACACCATCCTAGAAATAATTGTTTTCCACAACCATTTCCGCAATTTGAACAGTATTGGTAGCTGCTCCTTTACGGATTTGATCGGCTGCTACCCATAGGGCAATTCCGTTATCACAGCTTAAATCTTTACGTATTCGTCCCACAAATACTTCGTCTTTATGAGCAGTGTATAAAGGCATGGGGTAAACATTATTGGCCGGATCATCTTCAACCACTATCCCCGGGGCATTGCTAAGGATATCTCTAACCTGCTGTGGTGTTAAAGGTGATTCCGTTTCCAGATTAATGGACTCACTATGACTACGAAATACTGGAACCCTTACTGCCGTAGCAGCTACTTTTAAGTCGGGATGATGCAATATCTTTCTGGTCTCCCAAACCATCTTCATTTCTTCCCGGGTATAATCATCATCAACAAA
>DLUN01000076.1:1859-2121 GCA_003444615.1 Syntrophomonas sp. | reverse complement strand
CCTTCTCTTCGTTTAAGAATGCCCGGCTATGACTTTCCAATTCTTCCAACCCGGCTATACCCGCGCCTGAAACTGCTTGATAAGTAGATACCACCACTCTGGTTAAATTGGCAGCTTTATGAATGGGATTGATAGCTACTACCATGATTATCGTGGAACAGTTAGGATTAGCAATAATCCCTTTATGCCAGGCAATATCTTGGGGGTTCACTTCCGGAACAACTAGAGGCACATCATCAAGCAGACGGAAAGCGTTACTATT
>DLUN01000076.1:0-1567 GCA_003444615.1 Syntrophomonas sp. | reverse complement strand
CCGGCTGCAAATAGTGCCACATCGGCGTTCTTAAACTGCTGGCGGCTGGGCGCCCTTACCGTAATAGTGTCTCCTTTATACTGTATTAAAGTCCCCTCTTCCCGGGGATCAGCCAAGCAAATTAGTTCACGTATGGGAAAATCTCTTTCTTCAAGAATCTTAAGCATTTCCTGTCCGACCGCTCCAGTTGCTCCAACAATAGCTAAACGTATGCCACTAGACACATTTACAAACCTCCTGCCAAAACATCTAAGGTTCATTGTAGCACAGCAGGTTTATCTTGCTCAAGAAATCATATGGGTCCCAACAAGAGCGGCTGAATCTGCTTGCCCTGTAGAGCACTAATAACCGTTTCAGTAATAAGGTTCATGCTAGCCACCAGAGAATTGGCTTTTTCCGTAGGGTTATCCTGGCGAAAGGGAACAAAATATATATTTTTCATATTTAATAACATACCGATGTTGCGAGCATTGATACCCAAACCATCATTGCTGGATACAGCAATTACTACTGGTCTCTGATTACGCAGCTGCGCTTTTATTGCCATGAGAGCTGGGGTATCTGCTATCCCGTTGGCTAGCTTGGCTATGGTATTACCAGTAGCCGGAGCTACCACTACTATATCCAGCAGTTTCTGAGGTCCTATAGGTTCAGCTCCCACAATAGTGTTAACTATTTCATGATTGGTTAGTTCTGTAATAGTCTTTTTTAAGTCTTCGGCTTGATAAAACCGGTTATCGGTAAAATTCATCGTGTATGACAGAATTGGCATTATTTCTGCTCCTTCATTTATAAGACGCTTTATCTCAGGAATAACACCGTCGATGGTGCAGTGTGATCCAGTCAAAACAAATCCTATTTTTACTCCCCGTAGTCGCGTTTCTTTTAACTCTATCATCACTTACACCTCCCTAGAAACTATTAATGGGCTTTTCTCCAACTTAGATAGTTCAGAAATAATCAGCCGGGGGATAACATCAGCTAGAATCCTGCCTGCAAAAACCGGGGCAACCTTGCCCGGTAGTCCAGGAGCCAAAATGGCTTTTATACCTAGGGCATTAGCAGCTTCAAAATCGGTACCACCTGGTTGAGTAGCTAGGTCTATAATAAGTAATTCTGGATTGGCATACTTTAGTATGGATCGGTCGAGTATTAACTGCGGGACGGTATTATAAATAACATCAGTATTATTGACAATATCCCGTAGTTGACTGTAACCAGCCCGGACACACCCCATTTCATAAGCTCGGGCTAGCTGTCCGGGATTGCGAGCTACAACGGTTACCTCCGCACCCATTGCTTTTAAGGTACGGGCCAAAGTGACCCCCACCCTTCCGAAACCAATAACACAGCTCCGGCTTCCATGTATAGTTATGCGAGTTTCTTCCATAGCAATTTGGATCGCACCTTCAGCAGTGGGTATGGAGTTGAGTATAGCTAGTTCATCCATGTCATTGACTTCTAAAAGGGTAAAGCCGTACTTTTCCCTCCACTGTCTCAGAAAAGGTCGGCCGGTGACAATAATGACCAGAGCATTAGGAGCTGTCTATTATACACATCTGACGCT
>DLUN01000020.1 GCA_003444615.1 Syntrophomonas sp. | reverse complement strand
AGATGTGTATAAGAGACAGGTTTTCCGCCATATCTTTTGATTTCAGATAAGCTCCGTTACACAAAGCGGTGTCCAAGGTAAGGGGCGCCAAATTATGCTGGGCTCTGGCCGCATTGATATAACCCAGCATTTCGTTCTGCATAGCCGAAAAATCAGAAGGCGCTGGTTCCGGTGCCGGCTTAGGCTCGGGTAGCGGATTAGGTTCTGGACTGGGTGCCGGTGCTGGAACTTCTGGTTTAGGCTGTGGCTCCGGAGCTGGCTGGGGAGTCTCGGGTTTGGGACCCGGTTTTGGCCTAGGAGCCGGAACTACTGGTTTTTCCGGTAGACAGTTATGGCCGGGTTTGGCAGCTCGGTAAATGCGCACCACCGGAGATTTGCTGGGGGTGTAGGCTTTCCCATCTACATATTTACTCACCAGATAACTGGGGAGAACATAACCATCGCTGCTGCCTGTTAATGAGACACAAGCCTTGACGGTAATGACCGGCGCAGCCTCAGCCGATGCTAGAAAACCAAAATTATGTAACGGGGAGCAGATGAGTGCGACCATAAAGACAATTTTCAACAAATTTTTCACAATATCTACCTCCTTGTCCCTATCCTAACTAGATTTATCCAGTATGCCTAGAGGACAAATATTACCAGTCCTTCATACAGCAGTATATTCAGATATTTTTGGAAATGGGAGTGATAGGTTAATTTTACCAGATGCTGGGAGGACTTCCCAGGGGAAAGCGTGTTTTTCAGTTAAACAGAAGGCAGGGCAGCAGCGACCGCAGCTCCGATACTGGAGCCTTCTGGGGTTAGTAATAATCTGGGAGGATGGTCGGGGTGCAAATTAGCCAACTGCTGTTCAACACCCTGCTTGAATCCGGGCAGAAAGCGAAAAACAGAACCATCTACGGCAATTACAGCGGGCTCATCCGAAGAGGAGTTGCTTTTTAGTATACCTGCATAACTGGCCGCAATTAAACCAATAGCCCGGTGAATGACAGCAGCACTGATGTCCTGTAAAATCAATAACTGATAGGGTTGATAGTGGTCTATCCCGGCCTGCTGATACCATTGCCGGGCACTATTACCCCAGGGGTCGGCATACAGGTAACTTAATGGTTCGCTGCTAACCGCGAAAGGCTGTTGCAACAAAGGATGGCTAGGCTCTGGTAACTGATCCTTTTGGATAAGCTCCCAGAGTATTAAACGCCACATTTCTCCTAAGTATTTGCCCGCCACCATTTTTTCCAGGTGTTGTTGGTCCGGGTCCAGAGTATGCTGGTGCAGCCGTTTATCAAAACCATTAAGAGGCAGCCGGTTAAAGTTTCCCGATTCTAGATTTATAATTACGGGCGGCTTTTCGGGGAAATACGGGTACAGGCAGCAGGAATTATGGCCGGTTCCGCAAATGGAGCCAATCTTCACGGCGGGGTGTTGATATGATGCAGCTAGAGCGCAGGCGGTAGTGTCGTTGATAATAGCTGCCAGAGACAGTTTAGCCAGCCCCCGGCGACGAATAGATTCGGTGAGCATAAGATCAATTCTTTCACCTATAGTGTCATGGGGCTGTAACTCCTTAGTCCAGCGCAACAGGCGAGCTTCATTTTTGCTGTGCTGTACCATGGGATAAGAGAAAGTCATCCCTATTTGGGAACTAGGAAAACTATTGTATACCTGGGCAATCAGGTCAGCAACAAAGTCAAAAACCTCGGTGCCGCTGGTTTCAGTTGTGGTCAGATCATATTCCCGATTTGGATCCCGCAAGGGTTTTCGTACTTCTGCCCGCACTGACCAGCTCCCATTCCCCTGCAGTGTTACCGAACTAACGCGGATATTAGTGCCTCCGAAATCAATGGTAATAAAGTTACCTTGTTCTTTTCCTGACGCGGTGGGTAAGTAGGAAGGCAGTGCTTGCAGGGAGGAGGGCTGCCCGTTTACAGCCAGGATTAATTCTTCATAGAAATCTTCTGCTATATCTTGCAGAGCAGAAAGGTCAAGTCTAAAGCTTTCTTTGATTTCATTAAGAATAGGGTTGTGCTTGAACAGGTTCATCATTCCCTTTAATATGTGATGTGTTCTAAGCTTAAAAGTCGAAAAAAGGATGTCATACCCAACACCCTTTGTTTTGATTTAACAAATTAATGTTTCTTTCATTATTTCCCGGGAAATATCTACAAAATGATTAATTCCGGTTGGAGAAATGAAAAATACGTCCTTTGGCAAAATATCGTCCTCCAACCGCCAAAAAGATTATAAGACCTAAGATGGCCAAGGCCAACTTTAAATCCTGGGCCTTAAAAAGTGCCAGCCCCAATCCGGTATATAAAACGGCGGAAGGAATCTTGCCGATGGCTGAGGAAAAGAAAAAATTCCAGAAGGACACTCCACTGATGGCAGCCACGGCATTAATAACCGGGGTAGGAATTACCGGCACTATACGGGCGGCCACAATACCCCAAAAAGCCAGCCAGTTATCGGTGCGACTTACATCATAACCGAATCGCTGTTTCAGCTTGCGTTCGGCCCAATCTGCTCCCAACAACCGGCAAACCCAATAAGCAATAGTAGCTCCTACTAGAGCGCCTGACCAGGAAAGCAAAAAGCCCATCTTAAAACCAAATAAAAGTCCACCTGCTGCGGCCAGAATAACATATGGAAAAACCGGTAAGGCTGCTTGCACTACAAAGAGCCCAAAGGCTACTAAAGGCGCCATAACGCCAAAGGTTTTCACATAGGCAATAACTTCATTGACATTGGTCAGTTCTGTAAATTCCAATTTCCCCACCTCATCTATAATTTACTATGAGTGGAAGGTGATAGACAATACCAGTATAATGTAGGTATCATCAACATCTGCACTAGTTTATCTAGTGATTAACTAATCTGCTATATTATTATAAATAATTATATCTTTTACCTCTTAAGGAAGGTACAATAAAAATATCACATTGATAATTTCCGGGGGTTTTGAGGGAGCAGGTCATGGCACTGCTCCCTCTATATTTTATTAATTATAGCTAAAGATTAGCCATACAACGGTATGTTATAATATGGATGTTACTTTTAGGGCGGTGATTTTGTGCAGGCCAACCTGGTAGATCTAATAATACTGGCGCTTTTGGTCCTCAGCGGACTGGTGGGATTGCGGCAGGGATTTGTTAAATCTTTTGGTGGCCTGTTTGGCACTATAGGTGCGTTTATTATTGCTCTTTTATTCAGTGATGACTTGGTGCTGCTGTTGGAAGAGAAATTCGGTTTGCGCACCGCTGTAGCCGATGCGGTAGCGGGGCACCTGCCAGTGACAGCTCTTCCTCTGCCCATACCACGAGTCTTAGAATATGAGCTAACCGCTCCTACACCGGCTGACTTTTTAGCTCAGTTTATACTTATATTAGCTTGCTTCCTGTTAATAACATTTGTGGGTGCCCGACTCATAGCTATAATATTCGGTGCTGCTAATGCCCTGGTTTCCTGGGGCATTCTGGGCTGGTTCAATTCTGGTTTAGGCCTGGCCTTAGTTATTGTAAAAAATCTGCTTATTATAACCATTCTTTTAGGATTACTTCGACCAGCCATCCAACTAGCCGCTAATTTGAACTATGCTGGTGCTCAGGCTATTATGAAGGCCATGAACGATTCCTACTTAGTTCCCAAGCTTTTATACATCTTCGCCCTGTTAAAGGCTATGCTGGGGATGGACAGCGGTGCATAGACCGGGATAGGGTCAGAGAAACTAAAATATATTGACTAAAGGAGGTCCCATTTATGAGCGAAATAGGAGAAGATCTAAAAAATAATGCCTGGATTAAAATGAATGAAGAGGAGGCTCAAGGAGCTTACCTTTTTGCCGATAACTATATCGACTTTCTTAATCTGGCTAAAACCGAACGTGAGGCGGTTGAATACGTAAGAAAAATAGCTTTAGAGCACGGATTTCAGCCCTTGGATCAGGTGAAAGAGATTAAAGCAGGAGACAAACTGTATATGGAAGCCAAAGGCAAAATCTGTGCCCTGATTATTATCGGTCAGCAGGATTTACGTAAAGGTATAAATCTGGTGGTATCTCATATAGACACCCCGCGTCTTGATTTGAAACCCCGGCCTTTATATGAAGCAGAGGGACTCAGCATGCTGAAAACTCACTACTATGGAGGAATTAAAAAATATCACTGGCTGGCTATGCCTTTAGCACTACATGGTGTTATTTTCAAAAAGGATGGTACCAGAGTGGACGTACAGCTGGGTGAGGACGAAAACGACCTGGTGTTTACCATTGCTGACCTACTGCCTCACCTAGCCAAGGAACAGATGGAGAAGAAAATGTCTGAGGCGATAACCGGGGAAAGTCTCAACGCGCTGATTGGCAGCCGTCCCGAAGCAACTGGAGCCAAAGACCCGGTTAAAAGTGCGGTGCTCAAAATGCTGGAGCAGCGCTATGGTATAGAAGAAGATGACTTTACTTCGGCGGAACTGCAGTTTGTGCCGGCTTTCAAAGCCCGTCATGTAGGTTTGGATCGCAGTATGGTAGGAGGCTTTGGCCAGGATGACCGTATATGTGCCTATACCTCACTGAGGGCTATCCTGGATGCGGCTATTCCTCAGCGGACGGCCATGTGTTTGTTCGCCGACAAAGAAGAAATAGGCAGCAGCGGCAATACCGGGTTGCAGTCCCTGGTAGTAGAACTGTTTGTAGCTGAGCTGATGCAAAAAGCAGGTGGGGCTGACTATTATACCGTAAGAAAGGCTCTAGCTGATTCATATTGCTTATCAGCCGATGTTAACGGGGCGGTAGATCCCAACTACCTGGATGTATTCGAAAAAATGAATAATAGTTATCTGGGGCGGGGTGTGGTCCTTACTAAATACACTGGCTCCAGAGGCAAATATGATTCCAATGATGCCAATCCTGAGTTTTTGAGTCAGATACGCCGGCTTTTCGATGATAACCGGGTTATCTGGCAGGTAGGAGAATTGGGCAAAGTGGACGCGGGAGGAGGAGGCACCGTAGCCCAGTATGTAGCCCGCTACGGCATGGAGGTAGTTGATTGCGGACCGGCTCTTCTGGGTATGCATTCACCTTTTGAAGTGGCCAGCAAAGCTGATATTTACATGGCCTACAAAGCTTATAATGCGTTTTTCAATTCCTTTACTGGTTAAATAGATGTCATGTCGTGGCGAGGAGCATAGCGACGTAGCGATTCAAGGAAGTCATCTTACATGTTATTGGCCGTTCCGGCACTACTGGTGTTCGTTCCTTCGGAACTCACTATTAAGGTTGCTGTGAAAATGGTTCCTTATATGTCATTGCCAGCCCCAACGGGGCGTGGCAATCTCAAACGGGGCTTACAGGAGATGTTAGCTTCCCAGGGGAAGATAGAGCTTTTGCTGCAGACCTCGCATTGACAATTCATAAACAGAAAGGGGGATAGGAAGAGTGAATCAAAAAAGGCTGACTCAGATGGTCCGGGCTGCAGGATGAGCGGCTAAAATGGGTCCGGGGACCCTGGATGAAGTTCTCCGCGATGCGGTTTTCCCCTATCATCCTGATCTGCTAGTGGGAGCCCAAACCCGTGATGATGCAGGGGTATTTCGTATTAGCCCGGATATAGCACTCATATTAACCTTAGATTTCTTTACCCCTATGGTGGATGATCCTTACCTGTTCGGTCAGATTGCGGCCACCAATGCTATTAATGATGTTTATGCCATGGGCGGTACCCCCCGCCTGGCTATGAATATCGTATGCTATCCCGAGTGTGAGGATATGCAGATGTTACGGGATATCTTGGCGGGAGGTCTGTCAAAGATTGAAGAAGCCGGCGCCCTGTTGGTAGGAGGACATACTGTTGATGATCAGGAACCTAAGTATGGATTGTCTGTGATCGGTATGGTTCATCCAAACCGGGTAATCAGCAATGGAGGAGCTAAACCCGGTGATGTTTTAATACTGACCAAGCCCATAGGCAATGGTATTATAAATACGGCTATCAAAGCTGAAATGGCTTCCCAGGAGGCCAGTGACGAAGCAGCCCGCTGGATGACCACCCTCAACCGGGAGGCCAGTGAAGCCATGCAGGAAATAGGTGTTCGTGCGGCTACAGATATAACCGGGTTCGGTTTGATAGGACACCTGCAGGAAATGGCCGCTGCCAGCGAAGTAGAGGTGGAACTATGGACGGATAAGGTTCCGGTGATGAGAGAGGTTTTAGACTATGCTTCTATAGGACTGGTACCGGGGGGAGCCTATGCTAACCGGGACTATCTAGCGGACAAAGTAGTTTATGAACAGGAAGTAGATGGAATTCTAAAAGATGTGCTGTTCTGTCCGGAAACCGCAGGGGGATTATTAATAGCGGTGGAAGAATCACGGGCGGATGATATGCAGCAGGCTTTGCAAAACCGGCAGGTTCCGGCAGCGGTGGTGGGGATAATTCGCAATAATGCCACCGGTAAACCGGGCACGATATATATACGCCCTAAATGACGTTAAGCTGACTGGCATGGTTTAATTCAGGAATTCGACCTGGATTGGGAGGGTGGCTTATGCAACGGAAAGTATTCCAGTTGGGTGACATAGTGCGCATGAAAAAAAAGCATCCCTGCGGCAGTTTTAATTGGGAAGTAGTTCGCATGGGAGCGGATATAAAGATCCGTTGTCAGGGATGCGGGCGTCTGGTCATGATGCCCCGCTCGGAGTTTGAACGCCGTATGATACGAGTAGAGGAAAAACCGCAACCATCCTGACAACACTCCCTTACCGGAATGCATATAATAAGGTAACCACCACCGGGAGGAGGGAGATTTTTATGGCGCTTAAACTGGTAGGCAAAACAGAGTTCCAGGTCGGTGATCTGGTGACCGTAGCCAACCTGCCGCAGCATTGGCGCTTTTGTATAATTGGTTTTAGGAATAAAGAGCAAAACGAACCATTGGCTATTCTGAAAGCCTTATTTAATGACACGTTTATTATTGAAAAACCCTGCTCAGAATTACGAAGTTTACTTATCAAAGGCCTGCTTTAAAAAACTGTCCTCTCTCTTGGGCTAGCGATGCAATTTATTGTTGCACCCACACTTGATTTATGGTTATAATTTATTGAAGTCCCTGCTCCGGTTTACAACCGGAGCCGGCCCATTTCTGGGTTAGTCCATAGGGAGGAGGTGTTACCATGCGTGCATATGAAATAATGTTTATCCTCAAGCCCGATCTTGACGAAGAAACCATTACTGAAACCAAAGAGCGTTTACAAAAGGTTATCGCTGATTTTGGCGGAGAGTTTCTGGAAGAGGTTAGCGGCTGGGGTAAGAAGCGCCTTGCCTATAGCATTCAAGACTATACGGAAGGTGTTTATTATTTGTGGAACTTTAACGGCACGCCAGAAACGGTAGATGAATTGGACCGTGTCATTAGAATAGCGGACCGTTTTCTGCGTCATTTGATTGTTCGTAAAGATGAAAAGTAGGTTAGGATTCGGGAGGGGAAAGCTATGCTGAATAGAGTGATATTAATCGGCCGTTTAACCCATGACCCTGAACTTCGCTATACCCAAAATGGTACGGCTGTTTGCCGTTTTACCTTGGCGGTAAATCGCCGCTATAACCGGGAGCAAGCTGATTTTATTGACATTGTTACCTGGAGGGGGCTGGCGGAAAACTGCGCCAACTATTTAGGCAAAGGTCGGTTAGCTGCTGTGGAGGGTAGTATTCAGGTGCGTACTTATGAGACGCAGGAGGGACAAAAACGGAAAGTAACCGAAGTGATAGCTGATGATGTCCGTTTTCTGGATCGAGGAGGGACAGGCGGTTCAGCAGCCAAAGCTTCTTTCCCGAGTAAGCCTCAACAAGACCAATGGGATGATCTCGGTACCGAGGTCAGCCTGGACGATATAGACTTCGTGGACAGCACGGAGGATGACGAAATTCCTTTCTAAGGAGGGATAATTGATGATTAAAAAGGAACGCCGCAAAAAGAGACGTCAGTGCAACTTCTGCGCCGACAAAATCGAGCACATAGATTATAAAGAGGTTCCACGCCTGAGACGCTATATTACTGAGCGAGGCAAAATTCTCCCCCGGAGAATCACCGGAAACTGTGCCCATCACCAGCGCCAGCTGACTTCCGCTATTAAAAGGGCCAGGATTGTGGCTCTTCTGCCATACACCAGTGAATAACCATAAGCCCCCGAATTCGGGGGCTTTACCATTTATGGCCTCCCCACCCACCATGCTGGAGAGCAGGAAAAAGAACAAGCAGCGAAGAACTCAAGAAAACGGGGGAGGTGTATAATTTGGCCAGTAAAAACCGGGAAATAGATGTTGCCAAGAACCTTAAGACAATAGAGTGGCTTAAAGCCGAAATGGTAGATTCGGTGGGGGCTTTATTCAAAGCCTTATTAAAGACGGGCAACGATGCTGCGGGGGATGCGCTGGCTGCTATAATAGTTGTGGCTTACCTGCTGGGCAAGCGGGTGGGGGTAAGTTTTCATACCGTTGATACTAAAATAAAAGCTCAGCTGCTGGCTAATATCAATAATGGTCATGAAGTGGAAAGGTGGTATGGAGATCTCTCTGATTTGCTGCGTTATATAGAGAACCAAAAGAGGTGATCACTTGACCCAATTTATAAGAATTGCCTTATGGACTTCAGCGTTTGCCTTACTCATGGTGGTATTGCCTTTCTTTGCATTGATTGCGGCCATACTATGGGGAAGCAGTCTGCTAATCGGAGCTTTACACCTGGATAGAAGAGAATTAATAGCTATAATCGTCATGAATGTGATAATTGTGTCTTCTCTAGCAGGACTTGATAATACTATTACTATGCTGTGCTTTTTCATTGTCCCGGCGGTAGTAATTAGCTGGATGGCTCACCAAGGCCGTGATTATTATTACCTGCAGCGCTGGGGAGTTATCACCGCGGTCATAGGGGTAAGTCTCCTGCTGGGGTGGCTGTATTACACTTCCGGTGACCTGGGTATGGAACAAATAGAACAGCAAATGGAAGCTCATGTGGAAGAAACCATAGAGTATTATGAAGACTCTGGCCTGATGGAATTATATGAAGAACAGGGAATGAGCTCCGAAGAAGTGAAAGAAGCGCTCCTGTCATTTATGAGCGCAGCAGTGCGGCATTTACCGGCCTTGTACTATCTTCAGGCTATAATGGCAGTATTTTTCATCATTTTTTTGGCCTCTTTTTGGTGCCAAAAGCGCAACCTAGACCGTCTAATAAGAAAGCCTTTTGATCAAGAAATCATGCCCTGGCAGATGGCGTGGGTCGTTATCACCGGTTTGGTTCTGTGGTTGTGGGGGCGAGACCAGCTATCCGTGATCTACTATATGGGATCCAATATACTGCTGATTTCCGTACCCATAGCCCTTTATTATGGATTAGCCGCCGCTGTTTATAAAATAAGGCGGTACCGGGGGCGTACCCGCAGGATCCTGGTGATTGTATTTGTGATCGTATCGCTGCTATTCACTGCTTCGGCAATCATTTTTTTGACGGTAATTGGGTTGTTTGATTCATTACTTGACTACCGGAGATTGCGAACGAAGGAGGAATAAAAATGAAAGTGATTTTTCTTCAGGATGTCAAAGGTCAGGGCAAACAAGGGGAAGTAAAGGAAGTTGCCGATGGTTATGCCCGTAACTATTTGATTCCCAAAGGACTGGCAGTAGAAGCCACAAAAGCCAGAATGAAAGAGGTTCAGGAGCGCAACGAAAAACTGCGCAAATCCCAGGAAAAGGAAAAAGAGGAAGCAGTCAAAATACAACAAAGCCTAGATGGTCAGGTGATAAACATAAAAGCTCGTACCGGCACCGGAGATAAATTGTTTGGAGCAGTAACTGCAAAGGAAATAGCCGACACCATTCAAAAGCAGTTTAAGGTCACTGTAGACCGGAAAAAGGTTGAGTTAACCGAGCCTATTAAACACGTGGGTGAGTACCCGGTAAGAATCAAAATTTATCCCTCCATTCAGGCTGATATAAAAGTAATAGTCACAGCAGCAGATTAACTCTAGGAGGATATGTCGTGCAGTATGAGGTTAGGAAGAGGAGAAAGAAGGAGCAGCACCATTATCAAAAGACCAAAACATCTAAAATAAAGTGGAGAATAGAATCTATCTACAAGAGCCTGGACCAGTTATACGGTACCCAGGGTCTAATACTTAGAGCCAGCAAATTGGATGCTATAGATTTAATGAGTTCCCAGGATGTAGGGGAGCGAATCCTAGCGTTAAAGCGGGTACTATGGGAAAACCCAACTTTATCCGACCTGGAACCCGATGAGGATCTGGAAAAGACCCTTGAAGAAATGGAAGATCTGATAGCGGAGAAGTTTGCCCGCAGAGCCGTAGAAGAGGATTTGCAGCAACGTATCCAGGATAAAATGAATGAAAAATATAATGAGTATTTGCGCGATATTCAGGCCCAGGTATTAAAAGAACAGAACAGCAGCCGCGAGAACGCCCAGACCCTAAAAAAATATGGCCGGCTGGAAGTTATGGAACATACCAGCCTGAATCGTTCTGCTCTGGAGATTCTTCGCCCCTCAGTACTGGAAGAAATTGTTGGCCAGGAAAAGGCCATTCGTTCTCTGGTTTCCAAGTTGAATACCCCTTATCCCCAGCATATCCTTCTTTATGGACCCCCGGGAGTGGGCAAAACCACCTGTGCCCGCCTAGCTTTGGAAATAATTCGGGGGCGACAGCAGAATCCTTTCCGCCAAGACGCACCCTTTGTAGAAGTAGATGGAAC
>DLUN01000061.1:1943-3027 GCA_003444615.1 Syntrophomonas sp. | reverse complement strand
CAAAATGGTTGGTAGAGTGGTGTGTATAAGTTTGATGATCTGGCATTCTTAAAAAAGGTGAAGTGACTCTATTATAACATTAATGATGGGTATAAGCCATCTTTTTTTTCATGTGATTTTCCTCCTTTCCAAGCTATTATAACATTAATGATGGGTATAAGCCTACAATTTTGTATTATTTTTCACAATTGGCCGTATAATTACATTGCACCTACACTAAATCGGCCCATTTGTACAAAAAATGCCCTGGGATACCCAGAGCATTTAGTGAAATCTCTATATTTTATTATATGTTAACTACCCGAATGGTTGGGACGTAAGGAGCACAGCGGTCGGCCAGCTCCTGCATTTCCTGGCGGGTATAGGGGACCACGGCTCCATAATCGGTGTCTAAAGTTGCCGATGGATTAAACTGCTGCAGGGAATACAGCGAAGCTCCCTGAATATAGCGGGCGATTTCTTCGATTTCTTCGGGTGGATGCAAAACCGGAACCACGGTGGTACGAAACTCTACCTTTATAGGCGCTTCCATCAGCAGGCGAATGGAGCTGCGTACATTGAAAAACTCTTCGGTGGTGAGTTTGCCACAGGAGCGCAAGTATTTGCGGTAATCCAAGGGCGCTTTGATGTCCATAGCTACATAGTCCAGGCTGCCCCTTTCGATTAACTGCTGCAGCATAGTTGGATTAGTACCATTGGTGTCCAATTTTACCAGATAACCTAACTCTTTGAACACAGCCAGAGCCGCGGGAAGTTCTTCATATAAAGTGGGCTCTCCGCCGGTAACGGTCACCGCATCCAGAAAACCATGGCGTTCTTCTAAGAATTCAACAACTTCTTCCATGGTCAAAACCGGCTCGCTTACCCGGGGCGAACGCAACAGAAGGTGAGTATTCTGGCAAAAAGGACAGCGGATATTGCATCCCCGGGTGAAGAGCACCGCAGTGACCTCCCCGGGGTAATCCACCAGACTCTGTTTTACTAATCCGGCAAACTTCATCTATTGAATCGCCTTATCGTAAGTTTTGCGTCCTGAGAACTCGGCCTGCTTACCAGCGTTCCACTGATCCACTGGACGCAGATA
>DLUN01000061.1:0-1619 GCA_003444615.1 Syntrophomonas sp. | reverse complement strand
ACTGATTCACCCAGGTATATGTGGAAAACAGTTCCACCGGTGTAGCGGGTCTGCAAATCGTCCTGCAGGTTCAGGGCTTTGAATAAATCATCGGTATAGTTGACGGGAAGCTGGGTGGAATTGGTGTAATAAGGTTCTGCTCCCCGGCGATATTCGGCTTCGTTGGCCACTATAATATCGGGGAATGCGGCTTTATCCTTACGGGCTATACTGTAGGAAACACCCTCGGCTGGAGTTGCTTCCAAATTGTAGATATTGCCGGTTTCCTCCTGGAATTCCATAAGTTTATCCCGCATGAAATCCATAACTTCTGTAGCAAAGTTCATGCCTTCTTCACTGGCAATGTCGCTGCCCAGGAAATTCAAGCAGGCTTCGTTCATACCCACTAAACCAATAGTGGCAAAATGGTTTTTCCAATACTGGCCAAAGCCTTCTTTTATATTGCGGAGATAGAATTGGGAGTAAGGATATAGTCCCGATTCAGTTAAGTTTTCCAGCACTTTGCGTTTTATCTCCAGACTATCCCGGGCTAATTCCATATTGCGCAATAACCGCTGATAGAAGTCATTGCGGTCTTTGGCCAGGTAACCGATACGGCTCATATTGATGGTAACCACACCGATGGAGCCGGTGAGAGGATTGGCTCCAAACAATCCACCGCCCCGCTTTCTCAGCTCACGGTTGTCCAACCGGAGGCGGCAGCACATACTGCGGGCATCCTCAGGATTCATGTCGCTGTTAATAAAGTTGGAAAAGTATGGAATACCATAGCGGGAGGTCATTTCCCAGATCTTTTCATAGTTGGGGTTATCCCAGTCAAAGTCTTCGGTAATATTGTAAGTGGGAATAGGGAAAGTAAATACCCGTTCTTCCACATCGCCTTCCATCATAACTTCAGCAAAGGCCTGGTTAAACAAGTCCATCTCCGCCTGGAAATCACCGTAAGTTTCTTCCATCATTTGGCCGCCTATAATCACCGGCTGGTTTTTCATGAATTCAGGAACTTTCAGGTCCATGGTTACATTAGTAAAAGGCGTTTGGAAGCCTACCCGAGTGGGAACATTCATGTTAAAAACAAACTCCTGCAGACACTGTTTGACCTGCTTGTAATCTAAATTGTCATAGCGAATAAAAGGAGCCAAAAGGGTGTCAAAGTTGGAAAATGCCTGAGCACCCGCTGCTTCTCCTTGCAGGGTGAAAAAGAAGTTAACAATTTGTCCCAGAATAGAGCGAAAATGTTTGGCAGGGCCGCTGGCTACTTTGCCGCGTACACCCTTAAAGCCTTCCAGGAGTAAATCCTGAATATCCCAGCCCACGCAGTAAGCGCCCAGAATACCCAGGTCATGAATGTGAAAATCGCCCTTGGTGTGGCCTTCCCTTATCTCGGGAGGATAAACCTTATTAAGCCAGTACTGAGATACTATTAAGGAGGATATGTGGAAATTCATACCTTGCAGTGAGAAGGTCATATTGGAGTTTTCCCTGATGCGCCAGTCGTTTTTCTCAATATAATCAGAGATGATTTTATTATTGAATAAAAGCTGGCTGGCTTCCCGTATGTCCTGATGCTGCTTGCGGTATAAAATGTAAGCTTTGGCGGTCTTGTAGTGACCGTTTTT
>DLUN01000052.1:683-4390 GCA_003444615.1 Syntrophomonas sp. | reverse complement strand
AAGGTGAGCGTGATGACAGAATCCTTGCCAAACTGGGACACCCGGAGCATCGCACTGCGGAAAACCTGAAGCAGGTTATACCGATGGTTAATAGTTTTCTGTGGGATGATTGGATGAAGAGAAATAAGGTTATAGAAAAAAGCTTCGACAAGCCTTACGGTGCAGATCTCTAATAAAGGAAAAGGCAATTGTTCTGCACTCTTAGCATATATCGAGGCTGCCCCAAAACCGAAAACGGCTAGGAGACAGCCTCTGGATGATTTACCTATGCTCTTATTTCCTGCCGCATAAAACTTATATAGGCCAAGCCAAAACATATCAACATGGCGGCAATCAGGCCGACCACATGAGGCCAGATTAACAGCAAGCTCTGACCAAAAGATAGGGCCCCTTTCAAAGTACCGTAGGCCTGTTCCAATAAGACCGGACCCATAGCTCTGACCTCGGGATTCATAATGGTTGACACAGCTTCACTATAGAGGTAAGCAGGAGACACCCGGCTTATAAGCTGTTCTGTTCTGGTGTTGGCCAAAACCTGGTCGGCATCTGAAGTATCTTGAACCGGGTAGATACCATCTGCTACCATACCGGCCAGCAGAGTAAAAAACACCGCCAGGAATAACCAAAGAGCTACACCTGCCAAGGCAGAGGTGGATGTCTGTCTGAATAGTATAGAAAACAAAATGGATAGGGCTAGCCAAAAAGAAATATAGATAACACTTAATGTCAGGTAGGCAATAAGCCTAAAAAGTTCATCAAGAGTGGGCGGTATACCGGTAATTAGCAGTCCTAACCCCGCTACCAGAAACCCTAGTCCGAAGATTATGATAGCAATAACTATAACACCGGCTATAAATTTTCCGTTAATTAAAGCATCCCGGTATATGGGCTGTGATAGTATCCGGCTCAGGGTACGCCTGTCCCTTTCCCCGTTAATGGCATCAAAGCCCAGGGTCAATCCTATTAGAGGACCTAATAACGATATAAAGGACAAAAAGGAGAAGGGCATGGACGCTCCTGAGGTAGTGAAAAGCAGCAGGAAAACAAAATCAAGCTCACCCTGTCCTGCCGACGTTCTTATGGTACTGGCAGCAATGTATAATGCTCCCAGACAGGTAACAAATACTAACAGGGCTAAAATGGAAAAACGCTTGCCGCTTAAATGATCCCCTACTTCCTTTTTCACTACGGTTGCCAATCCTTTATTGGCCTCAACAACCCGACTGAAATCAATTTTTATATCCTGCCAATTAGCTGCTTTGTCCATAGTATTTTTCCTCCTTGTGGAAGTATCTTAGATAAATACTGTCTAAAGATACCCCTCTCAGGCTCAGATGGGTAGGACAATAGCCTTTAGCAATTAATTCTTTCACCAGCGCTTCCCGGATATCTCTGCTGCATTCCAACAAGAGCATATCGTTGTTCCAGGTTATCTTGCTGACCCCATCTATAGCTGCACAGATATCACCAAGTTTTTCATCCCCGGGGACCGCTTTCAGTTCCAGCTCTAAATGCTCCTGGGATACCAACTGCTGCTCCAACTCATCAATTGTCCCAGAAGCAATAAGCTTACCCTGGACTAAAATACCCACTTTATCGCAAACTTGCTGAATTTGATGGAGCAAATGCGACGAAATCAATATAGTTCTGCCGTCTTCCTTGGCTAAATCTTTTATTAAAGCTAATAATTCCTGAATCCCTTCCGGATCTATGCCTAAGGTTGGCTCATCCATGATGATGAACTTAGGGTCTTTAACTAAGACATCGGCAATCCCCAGTCTTTGTCGCATTCCCCGGGAGTATTCGCCAACCTTTCTATGGCCCGCATCAGGCAGGCCCACTCGTTTTAAGGCTTGTTTTATTCTCCTTTGAGCTTCGTCTTGGGCTATCCTATTCAAGGCTGCTGTATAAAAAAGGTTTTCTTCCCCGGTCATTTCATCATAGAAGCCAACGTTGTCCGGCAAATAACCAACCATTGATTTAACTTGCAAGGGGTTACGGCTGGGATCATACCCGTTCACCATAGCCTTACCGGAAGTCGGTTCCGTCAAGCCTAGAAGCATCAATATAGTTGTGGTTTTTCCGGCACCATTAGGACCCAAAAGACCATAGACGATTCCGTGTTCCACTTGCAAGTTGAGATTATCTACCGCCGCTCTGTCTCCATACCTTTTGCATAGATCAACCGTTTCTATCAAGTAGTTGCTCCCGGTTGCCAAAGCTATCGCCTCCCGTATTTCTGGAAAGCCCTATAGATGACGTAAAGTACAGCTATGATAATTAATAAGCCAACTATTCCCCACAGAGTTGATGTTTTTACGGTAACCCGCATGTCAGCAATACTCCTAACCACCTGGGTTGTGGCGGTCATTGACACCAAATAGTCGCCCACAATAGCTTTGTCAGCTGCACTGATGGTAGCTGTTACTTGGCGGGTTTCGCCAGGCTTGAGGGCATCAATATTTTCGGGCTCGAAGCTAACTGCCCAGTCAACGGGGGTATTAGCCGAGAAAGTGATATTGTTTAATATAGCACTTCCTGAATTCTTTACCTGCATATTGACTTTCTTTTCCCGCCCGGCAACTATATCTGTACTTAATTTACCGGTAGGCGTGGAAAACTCTAATTTATAAGTTCCGGTTATTATTACTTTGAGCTCTTCTGTTATCCTGCTTGCAGGGCTAACCGCTTGAATAGGGATGGTGTATTCCCCGGCTTTAACGTTAACCGGCGGTTTTACCGTCACATCAAGACTCTTGCTTTCCCCAGGCTTGACGGCGATGCTGGCTACCTGCTGGTCTTCAAAGGAAGGTTTAAAGCTGACCTGCCATCCATCCTGTACCTGAGCCCCTAGACTATATAATTGTTCATTATTTCCATTGTTGACCAAGTTGATTTTGAAGTTAAAAGTGGCATCTGCTGGACCTTGCAGTTCTGCATAGTTAGCCTTTAACAAGTCATTGCTGACTTCTGTATCAGCAATTTTTATCTTCAAGGTCAAATTATCCAACGAGTATCCGTTGTTGTTTCTGGCGGCAACATTGATAGAATACTCGCCGGGCAGTGCTTCCTCAGGAATTTTTACTAGTAGTTCGAAGAAGGTCTCACCATTGGCTTCAGTCAAAACCTGATGAATAATACGGTTATTACCCTTCAGAGTGGTATGCCATTTATCAGGCTGAGAAGTAACAGAGAGTTCAACAAACTGCTTAACACTGCTATTATTCTTGATTTTTAAAGGGAAGGTGATACTTTCTCCAGGAGTCGCGCTAGTACCAGGAAAGCTGGTGGATAAAACCACTCCCTGGGCAGCATCCGCTGGGCTGGCAAATGATAAAAATGATACCAGAAAAGCAATCATGATAATTACACAATAAACACTAATTTTTGAATGAGAATACACTTTTCCTAGGCTCATGTTTATCCTCCTTTGTAAAGAATCATTAAAGTTTTAATTCTTTTTGTTGCCGCCGCATTTACAAAATCATCCTATATAAATAAACAGTGCCTAAACCAATTCAGGTTTAGGCACTGATAAACCAAGAGGATGCTCCTTATATATTTATGAGGCCAATGATCACGCCTAAACCGCTGAAAATGCTAATAATTAATTCGTTTAACCGGAAAACAATTGCTCTCAAAGCTTGTTGTAGGCATAGCTATTTTAGCACAGACAATCCTTTATCTTCAATAACATTTATAAACAG
>DLUN01000052.1:0-475 GCA_003444615.1 Syntrophomonas sp. | reverse complement strand
AAGTTGTACTTCGGTGGGTAAAAACTTGCGTACCGATTTAACATTTGTCGGGTCATGAACCACTAAGAGATTATAGCATAATTTCTATGTCGCTGATGGGATAGGCGGCGCAGCTGTGGATATAGCCGGCTTGACGGTCGGATTGGCGTATCTTGGCGCTGCTGGTTTGAAATACTTTCCCGTTCAGCAACTTTACCCGGCACATACTGCATTCACCGGAGCGGCAGCTGTTTTCTACTGCTATGCCGGCTTTTTCCAATGCTATCAGCAGTGGTTCATCGGCTTGGGCCATAATTTCGCGGTTATTATTGAGTTTTACGGTAAAAACTGCTTCCGGAGCAATTTCTTTAGGCCAAGCCGGATCAAGATGAATTTGGCTGGGAGAGCCAAATACCTCCCGGCGAATACGCCTTTCCGGCACCCCCAGTTTTATTAATTCAGGAATGCAAAAAGAGTACATTTCCTGGGGACCGCA
>DLUN01000047.1 GCA_003444615.1 Syntrophomonas sp. | reverse complement strand
TCAAGCTAGTAGAGGTGCGCAGCAAGGCTGGTGACAGTGTGGATATTGAAGCTGCCGAGATCCTGGTGGTAGTAGGACAAGGTATGGAAAGCCAGGACGACCTGCCCCTGGCCCAAGAACTGGCCCAGAAGCTGGGCGGGGAAGTAGCCTGCACCAAGCCGGTAGCTACTGATAAAAAGTGGCTGTCGGAAGAACGCATTATAGGATTGTCCGGTAAAAAGTGTAAGCCCCAGTTGGCCTTACTTTTTGGTATTTCCGGACAGGTTCAGTTCACGGTGGGTATTCGTGATGCCCGGGTGATAGCATCTATTAATACCGATGAAAACGCCAGCATGAATCAAATGGCAGATTATATTCTGACTGCTGACCTGAAAGAAGTTCTGGCGGAGATGAACAAAGCCCTGTAAAAAGATATTCTGAGACGCAGAGAAACGCAGATTATTTAGATAATTAATGTCATAGCTAAGCGAGAGTAGCCGAAGCTAAAGCTTCGGCTACTTGTTTTTAGGGGACGGCGTGTGTTGCAACGGCTCGTCGTACGTCGCCCGCCGGCTAATACTCCTGCTAAAGCCGACCAGCAATATTTTCATTTATCGTGGTTTGTTCTTCAGGTGACAATTGCGAGTAATCCGTGTAATCTGCGTCTTTATTTTCCGGCTAGTAAATCGTTGGTCTTTTCAAAAGCCCCGTGGATGGCATCGATTAGTTTTCCCGGCTGAGCCGCATCACCCAACAGGTGAACATTTTCAAAACGGTTTTTTAAGTCATGATATAGTCCATCACAGGAAGAAACGCCGGTGGCAAAAACCACCGTATCCGCCGGTATCACTGTAGAATGGCCATCTCTTTCCACTTCTATTCCCTCAGCATGAACAGCTATAACTTTGGTTTGTTCGTGTATTTCTACTCCCAGAGTCCGCAGGTGTTTTAAGGCTGTCCAGCGCATAGCCCGTACCATATCTCGAGCTAAACCCTGGCCCATTTCTATCAGGGTGACCCGGTAGCTGCCCTGGGTTAAAAGTTCCTGCAAGACTTCTATGTCCTCTGCTTTATGCCGCATCATAAACCGGAGTGATTCAGCGCTCAGAGTTCCTTGCTCAGCCAAATAAATAGCGGTCTCACAGCCGGTAGCGCCACCGCCTACCACTGCAATGTTTTCACCTTTTACCGGCTCGCCGGCCAATACCTGCCAGGCTTGCATAACTACGGCTTCTTTGTCCACTGGGATAGGAGGCATTTTAGGTAAGGCGCCAGTAGCTACTAGGATAATGTCAGGGTTTTCAGCAGCTATGTCTGTCACAGTGGTGTCTATACCGGTTTTAATCTCAACTCCCAGCTCATCAAGAACCTCCTGATAGTACTTGATTAGGGAATAGAATTCCTCTTTACCAGGGGGTACAGCAGCTAATCGCCACTGGCCGCCTATATGTGGCTCCCTTTCTAGAACAACTACCTGATGTCCCTGACAAGCTGCTACCCAAGCCGCCTCCAAACCAGCCGGACCTGCCCCAATTACCAGTACCCGGTATTGTTGTTTAGGTGTTTTAATCTGGCGGGTCTCCTCAAAACCTGCCTGGGCATTTATAGCACAGGTTACTCCAGGGGGATGGGACTTTTCTAGAAAGACTCCATCCAAACAGGTGGCACAGGCAATACATTTGCGGATTTTATGAGCCTGCCCACTGCCAGCTTTATTTGCCCACTGGTCATCGGCCAAGAAACCGCGGGCTATCGAAATAAGGTCAGCCTGACCCCTTTGGAGAATAGACTCGGCTAAAGCCGGGTTATTGATGCGGTTGCCTATGGCTACAGGGATATCAACTTTTTCCCTTATTTTTTGGGCCAGGTAAACGTAGTTACCCCGGGGCACTTCTGCCTGAATTTGAGGAACTCGCGACTGATGCCACCCTCCGGTAATATTCAGTAAATCCACCGAAGCTTGCTGCAATTCCTGGGCAAAAATACTGGTTTCTCTCCAGGTATTAGAGCCAGGAACATAATCATGGCCGCTTAAGCGAACACTCATAACCATATCTGAGCCTACCTGCTGGCGAATGGCAGCCACCACTTCCAGACCAAAACGCATCCGGTTTTCCAAGGACCCTCCATATTTATCCCGGCGCTGATTGGTAAGAGGAGAGAGGAACTGATTTATGAGGTACCCGGCACTGCTAATGATTTCTATAACCTCATAGCCAGCCCGTTTAGCCCGCAGAGCCGCTTGAACATAGTTTTCAATTAGCTGCTGGATATCCTCCAAAGTCAGCTCCCGCGGTATTTGCTTGGTTAATCCTGAAGGCACAGGCGAAGGAGCTACCACTTCTTGTCCTTTCTTAAATGCCATTGAATAAGCGCCAGCGTGGAACAGCTGCAACCCGATGCGGGCACCGTGTTGCTTAACCCGTTTGGTAAGCTCCTGGTGTCCCGCAATAAAACTGTCATCATGTATGGAAACGAACCCTCCATAAACTCCCTCAGGAATGATAGCTGTACCGCCTATCATTATTAACCCCGCTCCACCACGAGCTCGCTGTTCATAAAAATTGATCAGGCGTGAATTTACCTGTCCATCAGGGCAGTAGGCTAAATCCAGGGCGGACATAATGATCCGGTTAGGAATAGTTAGACTCCTTATTTGCAGTGGTTCAAAGAGCATGTTTTACCTCCTATTGTCAGTCTACTGTAAGAATATTACGTTAGAGAAATATTTGTCAATTGTTGCATTTTATGGAGATTCTCTGGGCTATTGTCGATATGAAGGTTTGACTTCAGAATTCCCCATATCTTGCATATAGATATATTACCTTGTTTGCCAGAAAATAATTATTTGGCCAGTTGGTGTAACCAGAGGAGGTTGGGGAAAATGTCCCATGATTTCAATGCTTTAATACAAAAAGACCGCCAGGATCGTCGCAAGAATAATTTTAAGGGCACCTTGCTGCATTACCTGTCCATAGTAAAAGACAATCCGGATGTAGCTATGCTAGCCCATGAACGCATGTATCGATTAATTACCGCACCGGGAGTTAAGACCATAAAAACCGATGAACACCCCCGGCTGCGGAGACTATATGGAAATTCAACCATGAAAATCTATAGCTTTTTTGAAGATGAATTCTATGGTATTGACCAGACGATTATGGAAATAGTCCGTTATTTTTATGCCGCCGCCATGCGCGGGGAAGAGGCCCGTCAAGTATTGTATCTGGTGGGACCAGTAGGGTCAGGAAAATCATCTTTGATGGAAAGCTTGAAACGGGCTTTGGAAAGCAGCCCCCCCATTTATGTTATTGAAGGGTGTCCCATGCGGGAAGAACCGCTGCACTTAATCCCTAAACATTTGCGGCCTGAGTTTGAAGAATTGCTGGGAGTAAAGATTGAAGGTGACTTATGTCCGATTTGCCGCTACCGCCTGGTGCATGAATATAAAGGGGAATACGAGCGGTTTCCGGTAACCGTCAGCGACTTTTCTATCCGCTCTCGCAAAGGTATAGCCGTAGTTCCGCCGGTGGATCCCAATAATCAGGATACATCTGTACTGGTGGGTTCAGTGGATATTTCCAAAATGGACCTGTATCCGGAGGACGATCCCCGGGTACTATCTCTAAACGGAGCCTTTAACACCGGCAATCGAGGAATCGTGGAATTCATAGAAGTCTTTAAAAACGACGTTGAATACCTGCATACCATCATAACTGCTACTCAGGAAAAATCCATACCCTCTCCCGGCAAAGGCCCGATGATTTACTTTGACGGTATTATTTTAGCCCATTCCAATGAGGCAGAATGGAATAAGTTTAAGGCGGATCATACCAATGAAGCGATTTTGGACCGGATTGTAAAGATTGAAGTGCCTTACTGTCTGGAACTCAGCCAGGAGGTGCGCATATATGAGAAGATTTTGCGCAAGAGTAATTTTACTGCTCATATAGCACCTCATACTCTTGAGGTTGCCTCTATGTTTGCGGTGATCAGCCGTCTCACTCCCTCCAACAAAGTGGATATAATCACCAAGATGCGTATCTATAACGGTGAAGAGGTCATGCAAAAAGACGCTTCTCAAAAGGCAGATATTAAAGAATTGAAAGAAGAAGCGGGACGGGAAGGATATACCGGTATTTCCACCCGCTTTATTATGAAAGCTATTGACAATGCTCTAGCCGAATCGGAGCATAACTGCATCAATCCCATTACCGTTATGGAAGCTTTGATTAAGGCGGTAAAGTCCACTGATATGAGTGATGATGAACGCGCCAAGCTATTGGGTTACCTCCAGGACAGTATCAAAAAAGAGTATCACCGTATCCTGGAAAAAGAAGTGACCCAGGCTTTTATTCACGGGTACCGGGAACAGGCGGAGACCCTTTTCAATAATTACCTGGATCATGCCGAGGCCTTTGTTAATAAGGTTAAACTCAAAGATCCTAGTACCGGTGAAGAACTGGAAGCCGATGAAAAATTCTTAGACTCTATCGAATCCCAGATAGGGTTGACTGGGGCAGCAGCGCGTGGTTTTCGTAGTGATGTCACTGCCTATATGTTTTCTCTGCTGCGCAACAACCAGACCATAGACTATACCAGCTATGAGCCCTTAAAAGAGGCCATTGAGAAAAAGCTGCATGCTTCGGTACGAGAGTTGTCAAGAGTAGTGACCCAGGCCCGGGTGCGTGATGAGGAGCAGAATAAAAAATACAATGCCATGGTAGAAGAAATGAAACGCAATGGTTACTGTGATAGCTGCTGTAATGTGATTCTAAAATATGCGGCCAATAATTTGTGGAGGGACTAATGAACCAAGGGGTATAGGAGGAGAATCATGGCCATCTTCCGTGATTTTGACTGGGGCGGACGAGACCGCAGTGCCGAGGACCGGCGCCGGCACCGTGAACTCATCCGTGATTCCATTAAACGCAATTTAGCTAGTATTGTTGCTGAGGAAAGCATAATCGGTAAGAGCAAAGATAAAATCTTCAAAATCCCGGTGCGGGGACTAAAAGAATACCAATTTGTCTTTGGGGAAAACCGCCCTGGTGTAGCTACCGGCCAGGGTGACGAAAAACGAGGCCAGCGCATAGGCCAGCTACGGGGCTCAGGGGGAGCGGGTGCCGAGGGTGGGCCAGGCAACATCGAAGGAGAAGACGTGTATGATACCGAGATCACCCTGGAACAGCTGGCGGAATATTTATTTGAAAACATAGATCTGCCTTTTTTAGAAAGGCGCAAATTTGCGTGGGCCGAAACGGAGCAAAGCCACCGGCGCTGGGGTATACAACGTAAGGGGATACCCCCCAGGCTTTCTAAAAAGCGTTCCATGATGGAAAGGATTAAGCGCAAACAGTCTACCCAGAGAATTAAGCGGGAACTGGGGGAAGATGAGGAGTTACAGCGTTTCCCTTTTCGTGAAGAAGACCTGCGCTACCAGCGGGTAAAAGAAGATTTGCGCCTGCAGTCCAATGCTGTGGTTATATGCATTATGGATAATTCCGGTTCCATGTACCAGAATAAAAAGTTTTTGGCGCGTACTTTCTTTTTTCTGCTTTACCAGTTTATACACTACCGCTACCTGCAGGTAGAACTGGTTTTTATAAATCACACTACCACAGCCAAAGAAGTGAATGAGGACGATTTCTTTCACCGGGGAGAGTCAGGCGGCACTATGATAAGCAGCGGCTATGAAAAAGCCATAGAGATAATTAACGAGCGCTACAATCCTCAAATATGGAATGTATATGCGGTTCACTGCAGTGATGGGGACAATTGGCCGGAAGATGTTGAACAAGCAGTGGAAAAAGCCCAGCAACTATGTGAGTTGTGCAATTTATTCGGTTATTGCGAAATTTCATCCTCTTGGACTCCTATCCAAACTATGCGAGAGGCTTTCTCAAAGTATCTTTTGGCAACCAATTTTGTATCTGTCGCTATTAGCAATACGGACGATGTGTGGCCGGCCTTTAGACGTTTAATGATGGTTGCGGAAAAGGAGTGACCTGGATGGGAAGTGAATACCGGCTGCAGGAACTGCAGGACTACAGCCAGC
>DLUN01000165.1:4279-8383 GCA_003444615.1 Syntrophomonas sp. | reverse complement strand
GAAGATTTACGTGATTATGGAATCGGTGCCCAGATATTAGTAGATCTAGGTGTTCGTAAAATGCGTCTCATGACCAACAATCCTAAGAAAATTAAAGGTCTGGAAGGATATAATCTGGAAGTGGTCGAACGTGTTCCCATAGAAATTCCTAGCAAAGATGAGAATCGCTACTATTTACAGACTAAGAAAGATAAGATGGGTCACATGTTGGCCGGACTATAATCATTAGGAGGAATCACATGAATAAGGTAATTGAAGGAAAACTAATAGGAGATGGACAACGAATAGGGATAGTGGTGTCCCGCTTTAATGAGTTTATCACCAATAAGTTATTGTCAGGATGCTTAGACACCTTAATCCGTCATAATGTAAACCAGCAGGATATCGATGTAGTGTGGGTTCCGGGGGCTTTCGAGATTCCTTTGATAGCTCAAAAGATGGTACAGCGTGGTTATGATGCGGTCATATGTTTAGGGGCGGTTATTCGCGGTGCCACTCCTCATTTTGAATATGTGTCAGCCGAAGTTACCAAAGGAGTTGCTCAGGTGACACTAGCTACAGGGGTACCGGTAGTATATGGAATAATAACGGCTGATACCATTGAACAAGCCATAGAACGTGCCGGAACCAAAGCCGGCAATAAGGGCGTGGACGCTGCTAACACAGCTATAGAGATGGTAAATTTAATCAAACAGCTCGCTTAATACCTTCGGACCTCCACCACTCGGTGGAGGTCTGCCACCTCATTAAACACCCAACCTGAATAGCCCATCAAGAGATTTAATTCACTTGAAAGATAATAGGCATTATTAGGAAATTACGGCAGAAATGATCCTTGCCAGTATGTCGAAAAAAGTATAAATTTAGTATGGGGATTTTGGTGTTAATGTTAATGTTAATGTTAGCTCAAGCCACTCCTCAGAATTAAAGTGAGATTCGATTATGAATTCATCTTATGATTCGATATATGTCACTGACGAGCAGGGAAAAACCATTGGTATTAGTTAAACTTGCCGTAGAATAACCGGAATACACTGACTATTATTCACAAAGTAGCCTGCTATGGTCTGCGAACTACCAATGGCGATTCATTTATGAATCGCCATGATGCAATAATGTAGCAGTAAGCCTGGCTGTAAAATAGCCTTAATCCAAAGCTAGATAATGTTGTATTGGTACTATATTGTTAACGTCAATCAAAAATAAGGCCCATTTGCTGGTCAGAAATTAGACAGCTTGTGCAGAAATTGAACAGTAGTTTTGTTTATCGAGAACCTGCTTAAAACTATAGCTTTCACTATTGATGTTTAGGATATGGGCTTTATAGGTGAGCCTATCCAGCAATGTAGCCGTCAACTGTGCGTCTTAGATTAGCTGTGACAATCAGACTGTCCCGTCCATGCCGCAAAGTTATAGATGAAACACTTTTGAATCAACATAGACGGCTAAATAGCGAAGATGTAATAGTTTGGTATTAAGTGGTTGAGGGAATAGTGCAATAAATATGATAAAATTCGGGTTGCAGGCGTTTTTTGTTCAGGTTCATCAGAATAACTGGCATAATTCTTGCATTAAAAAATGGTAGGAACATGATGAGCACAGAGGAGGCGAATGTGTTTATTCAGGCGTCAATGGTGATACCAAAAAATTAGAATGAGGTGATTTATTTTGGCATTAAAAACTCCGCAACAGTATTTAGACGATCTTCGTCAGCTAAAAATTGATCTCTACATGTTTGGTGAGAAAGTAGAAAACTACGTTGATCATCCTATTATTCGTCCTTCTATTAATGCAATGGCTATGACTTATAAATTGGCTCAGGATCCTGAGTATGAAGATCTTATGACTGCAACCTCGAATCTGACTGGACAAAAAATCAACCGGTTTACCCATCTGCACCAGAGCACAGAAGACCTGGTTAAGAAGGTTAAAATGCAACGTCTGCTGGGACAAAAGACCGGTTGCTGCTTCCAGCGTTGTGTGGGAATGGATGCATTTAACGCTGTTTTTAATACAACCTATGAAATTGATCAGGCTAAAGGAACTAATTATCATCAACGTTTTATTGATTATATGAAATATGTTCAGGAAAATGATCTGGCTGTTGATGGTTGCATGACAGATGCTCGTGGTGACCGCTCTAAAAGCCCTGGACAACAGCCTGACCCAGATGCCTATCTCCATGTAGTAGAAAGACGGGAAGATGGAGTAGTAGTAAGGGGATGCAAGCTTCACCAGACGGGAATGATTAACTCTCACGAAATTCTGGTTATGCCTAATAATGCCTTGAAAGAGGATGAAAAGGAATGGGCCATTTCCTTTGCTATTCCGTTGGATACTCCCGGTATGATCTATGTTTATGGGCGTCAGTCCTGTGACACCCGCAAACTTGAAGGGGGAAACGTAGACATTGGCAATGTTCACTTTGGCGGGCAAGAGGTAATGACCATCTTTAATGATGTGTTTGTCCCCAATGATCGCATATTCATGGATGGGGAAACAGAATTCGCCGGAACCCTGGTAGAGCGTTTTGCTGGTTATCATCGTCAGAGCTATGGCGGATGTAAGGTGGGTGTTGGTGATACCTTAATCGGTGCCGCTAAAGCTATTACTGATTACCAGGGTGTCAGCCGGGCTTCCCATGTCAAAGACAAGATTATAGAAATGTGTCACCTGAACGAGACCCTTTATTCCTGTGGAATTGCCTGTTCAGCCGAAGGCCATAAGACCGCTGCAGGAAATTATTTAATAGATCTGTTACTGGCCAATGTCTGCAAACAGAATGTTACCAGATTTCCTTATGAAATCGCCCGTATAGCTCAAGATTTGGCTGGTGGTTTCTTTGTAACAATGCCATCAGAGAAAGACTTTGAGCATCCAGAAATAGGAGGACTGGTTAAGAAATATACAGCCAGCAGCAGCACTGTTCCTGCTGAACATCGTCAGCGTATGCTGCGGCTGATTGAGAACCTGACTATGGGTTGTGCAGCAGTGGGATATTTGACCGAATCCATGCATGGAGCAGGATCGCCTCAGGCACAACGTATAATGATTGCTAGATTGGTAGACCTGGAACATCGCAAAGAACTGGCTGAAAGACTGTGTGGTGTGAAAGAAAATCCTGATATAGATTGGGAATAATAAAATTTTACTGGCACCTATAGAGCTATTGACGCAGCAAAACTATAACTGGAAATGTACTCTATAACCGAAACAATCGCAGAACAAACTGATACATTTTTGAAACAAAAATTTAGTTATGACTTGGATGAATGAATGGGCCAGTAAGCGCATAGCCTGGTCTGGATGCAATAGGAGAAGTGATTTAGATGAAGCTACGGATCAAATACTGCGGCGGATGTAATCCTATCATTAATCGTTCTAAACTAGTAAAAGAAGTAATAAACGCACTATCAAAGGAAGTAGACGTGGAAATAGTTGATAATGATGCTGATGTAGGAATACTAGTTGGTGGTTGTCAGGTATGTTGCCCTAATCTGTCGCAAATCGAAGACCAGGCTAAGCAATGGGTAATTGTCGGTGGAGACTGGGTAGATCATCTGTCGGTTTCCATCGACCAATTACCGCAAATAGTAGTAAACAAGGTGTTAGCTAAGTATGATAACTAACTTATTGTGATGAGTTTAATAAAGATCATAAAACGCACTGTAGTGATACAGTGTGTTTGATGTGTTATAGGGTGAAGGGCTAAAACGGCTAATTACAAATGAATCAAAAAAATGAAAAAATTAAAAATATCAGAACATAGTCATTAGCTTGGTATTTTTGTGTCAATTAGTTTAAACTAAATAAGTGAGCAAATGCAGGCAAACATAATACTAAACGACAAAGAAGGAGTGAATGAAATTGGTGATAGCCGGACTTTTAGCCATTTTGCTTATGGTATTAACTCTGCCATTTGCTGTTAAGAAAATTGAAGAAAACTTAGAACCCTTTTTATTCGTAATGGGAGTTGCAGCGGCTCTGATATCAGGTATCATGACAAAAGAGCTTATCATGGAAGCCCTGCACGAACCAATAATGATTGCTACAGCGGTCTTGGTTGCCGGAGCTTTGTTTTTTATTTTCCGCAACCAATTTGCC
>DLUN01000165.1:2293-4019 GCA_003444615.1 Syntrophomonas sp. | reverse complement strand
TGTTCCAGCATTATTACAGCTATTGTAGCATCAATCATTTTGGTAGAAGTCATTACTTTACTTCCTTTGGCCAGGAAACATAAAATTGTTGTGTGTGTATTAGCCTGCTATTCAATTGGATTTGGGGCGGCCTTAACCCCTATTGGCGAACCCTTGGCAACAATAGCTATTTCCAAACTAAATCAGGATTTTTTCTTCCTGCTAAACCTGCTGGGTAGATTTATTATACCAGCGGTAGTAATCATAGCTGCTCTAGGTGCTGCCTATACTGTATGGGCGATGAGGGGGCAGGAAAAACTTGATACTTCAGATATAGCGGCTACTGTTGAAGAAGAGACTATGTCCGATGATGAGGAAATGGAGCAGGAAACCTGGAAAGGTATTATTATTCGGGCCCTTAAAGTGTACTTGTTCGTTATGGCTCTAGTTTTTTTAGGCGAAGGATTCTATCCTCTTATTGACAAGTATATTTTGGTTCTTGATTACCGACTGCTTTACTGGGTAAATATGATTTCGGCAATTCTGGATAACGCAACCCTAGCAGCAGCAGAGATAAGTGTTGAAATGAGTATTCTGCAGATTGAAGCTATTCTAATGGGGCTTATCATCGCTGGTGGTATGCTTATTCCAGGAAATATTCCTAATATCATATCTGCTTCCAAACTGCGCATAGGCAGTAAAGAATGGGCTAAAATCGGAGTTCCATTTGGACTCGTGGTTATGGTTATCTTTTACCTAATTCTTTTCTAAAAGATTAACCTGATGTACAAAGACTTCTTGTCCTAAAAACCAAAGGACCTAGTTTTATTCCCTGCAGTAGCTTATAACCGGTTATGTAAAGATTTGCAGAAGTGTGACTTGCCGATAACAAAGGAGATGTTATTAGTGGAATTTGCATTAAGCAAGGAACAAGAACTTATTCAAAAGGTGGCTAAGGACTTTGCTGAAAAGTACCTGGAGCCAGTTATCGATCAAATTTATGAGGAAAATACCATACCTGAACACATAAGTAGACTTGTTTGCCGCGGCAATTATCCCCGGACTTATGTTAGCAGCTCTGTATATGCTTTACACCTTTGTACTCATTAAAGTAAAAAAAGATGTGGTTCCGCAAGAAGCCATACGTGAAGGTGAAGTAATCTACTCCGTATGGGATGGAATCAAAGCCTTTGTTCCTTTCATATTCCTGATTTTAGCGGTAATGGGTGCGATTTTGGCTGGTATCTGCGCGCCAACTGAAGCGGCTGGCCTAGGTGCCTTTGGAGCCTTTTTGATAGCTTTAGCTTACCGTAAAATAAACTGGCAAGTACTAAAAGAATCAGCCATTTCCACCTTGAAAACCAGTACCATGATAGCATTCATTGCTATAGGTGCTAATATATTTACAGCTGTTTTCTTCGGTGTTGGTTGTGGAACGGTAGTAAAACAATTTATCGCTGCCTTAGGTTTAGGCCCAACTGGGACAATGATAATTATACTTCTGATAGTATTCCTATTAGGAATGCTCATAGACTGGGTAGGAATACTGCTTATCGTAGTTCCGATCTTTATGCCGATTATAGCCGAATTTGGACTGGATCCTTTATGGGCGGTTATGATGATAGTTGTAATACTGCAATCCTCCTTCCTAACACCACCTTTTGCATACGCTTTGTTCTATATAAAAGGTATTGCTCCCAAAGGTGTAACTATCACAGACATTTACTGGGGCGTAATTCCTTTTATA
>DLUN01000165.1:1776-2006 GCA_003444615.1 Syntrophomonas sp. | reverse complement strand
CATAAAAAATTATGGCGTAAAGCTACCATCACGCATTAGAATGAGGGCACACAGGATCCGGGATAGTTTTCCTCCAGGAATTGTTTAACTTCCGGAGACTGCATGGCTTTGGTCAGTTTTTGGATTGACTCTTTGTTTTCATCTTCGGGGCGGACTACCAGAACATTAGCAAAAGGAGAATCCTTGGGTTCCATGAATATAGAATCCTCTACCGGATTCAGGTTAGCTTC
>DLUN01000165.1:0-1567 GCA_003444615.1 Syntrophomonas sp. | reverse complement strand
GCATCCATCATGGTAATTTTTATATTCTTGGGATTTTCGACGATATCCTGTTCGGTTGCCAGGACACCGACACCTTCCTTTAACTTGATCAAGCCAGCTCTTTCCAATACCATCAGAGCCCGGCCACCGTTAGTGGCATCATTGGGAATGCCTACGGTAGCTCCATCACTTACGGAATCTATGTCAGTTATGGTGTTGGAGTAAACACCCATGGGTTCGTTATGAATCTTGGCAATCCATTTTAAGTCAGCCTGGTTCTGGCTGTTAAAGTCATCCAGGTAGGGAATATGTTGAAAGAAATTGGCATCTATCTGTCCTTCAACCAGAGCGGGATTAATCAGCACATAGTCAGTAAATTCCTTGATCTCTAGTTCTATACCTTCCTCAGCCAGAATTGGTTTTACAACCTCTAATATTTCAGCGTGGGGTTTAGCCGTAGCACCGACCACCAGTTTTCCGGTCTGATCAGGTGCCGGGGTCTGACCTTGCTCACTATCTCCAGCACAACCCACCAGAGCCCCAGTCATAAGTACCAGACTGAGCACCAGTACGATAAACTTTTTCATTCTCTTACCTCCTCTGTTTAATCACTCTCGCTGCCAGGGTATCTCCCAGAAGCTGGACACCCTGAACCATGACTACTAAAATGACGACCGTTACCAATAAAACTAGAGTTTGATAACGTTGATATCCATAATAGTAGGCAAGTGTTCCCAATCCACCTCCTCCCACTATACCGGCCATAGCCGAATAACTGACTAAATTAATAGTTGTTATCGCTACCCCCAGAATAAGACTAGGACTGGTTTCAGGGAGTAAAACCTTGGTAATAATCTGCCAGGTATTGGCACCCATAGACAAGGCTGCCTCAATAAGTCCCCATTCTATTTCCTTGAGGCTGGTCTCTACTAACCGGGCTACAAAAGGAACTGCGGCTAAGGTAAGGGGAACCATGGAAGCCACTGTTCCAATAAAACCTCCCACCAGGAGTTTGGTTAAAGGAATTACCAGGATCAAAAATATTATAAAGGGTATGGAACGGAAAACATTGACGATAAAGCCTAGAATTTGATTTACCATGGCATTTTCCAGTATATGTCCTTTATCAGTGATGACTAGTATTACTCCTAAAGGAAGTCCCATTACATAAGCCAGTGCGGTGGAGATTGCCACCATATAAATGGTCTCCCAGGTGGCCAGAGACACCTTCTCAATTAACCAAGAGATATCTACTGATGTGGCACCCACCAGGCAGGGAAGGTTTAGTAGGAAAGATGCTTCAAACATTGTTTAACACCTCGATTTCTAAGCCTCGTTCCCGGAGGTAAGTCATAGCCTTATCCAATAAGGTAGCCTCCCCAATGAGTTCTAAAATCAGATTGCCGAAGGGAATATCTTTAACTCTATCAATGTTGCCATAGAGAATATTTACATCGATGGCATATTGCTTAATCATGGAAGATATAATTGGTTCTCCAGCGGAACTGCCGATAAAAGACACCCTGATCAAACGAGTCAGCTGCCCCTGGGGAACTTGTTTAGCATGGATTAAATCTTCCGGTATATC
>DLUN01000110.1:9675-11525 GCA_003444615.1 Syntrophomonas sp. | reverse complement strand
CCAGTGGATGTCCTTCCACCTGCCTGAAAACAGTTTAACCACAGTATAACCTATGAACCCTAAGCCTAAGCCAGTGGCAATGCTATAGGTCAGTGGCATACCGATTATAGTCAGGAAGGCTGGGAAGGCTTCGGTGAAGTCCTGGAAATCTACCCTCACGATTTCCGAGAGCATCAAGGCTCCTACAATAATTAAGGCTGGTGCAGTAGCAAACCCTGGCACTAAACCAATCAGGGGAGCAAAGATAAGAGCCGCCAGGAACAGGATAGCCGCGACTACTGCGGTAAGGCCGGTTCTCCCACCTTCAGCTACTCCCGAGGCACTCTCAATATAGGAAGTAACCGTACTGGTACCTAAGATACCACTGGCCATAGTTCCAATGGAATCACTTATGAATGCTCTGCCCAATTCGGGCGGCTGTCCTTTATCGCCCATTAAATTGGCCTTTTTTAACAATCCCATGAGGGTTCCCATGTTATCGAAAAGCTCCACCATCGTAAAAGTGAAGATGATATTAAATACTCCGAAAGCCAAGGCTCCTTTTAAATCCAACTTACCAAAGGTAGGAGCAATACTGGGCAGATCAAAACTGATTAAATCACCCAGGCCCTGAGGTACGGGTATAGCCCCTACAACCATCCCCACCACGGTGGTAGTCAAAATGCTGATAATCAGAGCACCTTTAATAGCCCGGGACATTAGAATAGCTGCTAAGACTACTCCAAATAAAGCCAACAGAGTTCCGGTCTGACTCAGATCGCCCAGAGCTACAAAAGTGTCCGGATTAGCCTGGACAATACCGGCATTCTGTAAACCAATAAAAGCGATAAAAAGGCCTATGCCCACTGGTATAGCGGCACGCAATGATGGCGGTACCGCATCAATTATGTAACTGCGGACTTTGGTAACCGTCAGGATAAAAAATAGAATACCCGAAATAAACACTGCTCCCAAGGCTACCGTCCAGTGCAGTCCAAACCCTAAGACCACGGTATAAGTAAAGAAGGCATTTAACCCCATACCTGGAGCTACTACAATAGGATAATTAGCGTAAAATCCCATTAATAGTGAAGCAAAAGCCGAGGCCAATATAGTGGCAGCTATAGCTGCTTGCAGAGGAATACCAGCATCAGCTAGGATAGCGGGGTTTACAAAGATGATATACGACATGGTAATGAAAGTTGTAAACCCGGCCAATATCTCGGTTTTAACCGTAGTCCCACGTTCGGACAACTTAAAGATTGACTCCATTAAGTTCCCTCCTAAGACATTCTTTATCTATAGTAACGACCCTTACCCTTGAGGGCAATAGTTTCGGCCAAAACTTAAACAGTTTGGAAAAGTTGTCAACAACCTGTCCCCGTGACAATTACTGTTTACGTTATCGCTTCATGATTAAGATACCATTTCGGTGCTATGGCTATGCAATGAAACCAGACATACTCAGGCTAATTATTTGCTTACAGCCTAAACCTTTATTCTATTATGCTAAACTTTGCCTTCCCAACTTAAACAAACATAAAGCCGTATGGGCAGCGTCGGTGAGCAATTCACCAGCCCGCTGCATGGACTCCTCCAGACTGATGGGCCCGGGAGCAATGCTGAGCAAAGCATCGATACCTTCCTCATAAACGGCCTCGGCACCCGGCCCGATGGATCCTACAATAGCCACCACCGGCACTCCATATATTTTGGCCCGGCGAGCCAGACCCACCGGTACTTTGCCAAATAAACTTTGACCATTGATAGAGCCTTCTCCGGTTATGACCAGATCCAAACCGCTAGCCAGAATATCATCCATATTTAAGGCATCCATTACCAGTTCCAAACCGGGCTTTAGCTGACCACCA
>DLUN01000110.1:5616-9356 GCA_003444615.1 Syntrophomonas sp. | reverse complement strand
ATCAGCACCTTTTTGGGGTCCATAAATATAGGAAGCTCCCTGGGGTCCGTATAAGGGATTAGTAACATCGCTGGCTACCAATACTGTGATCTCAGCCAGGCGGGGATCCAGTTGTGACACATCAATACGGGCCAAATCCAGCAGTCCGCCCCCTCCCCTGCTGATTTCCCGGCCTGCGCTGTCTAATAACCTGGCTCCCAAAGCTTGAGCCATGCCAGCTCCCCCATCATTGGTGGCACTGCCGCCGATGCCTATAATAATAGTCCGGCAGCCTTTGTCCAGGGCGGCCTTCATAAGTTCTCCAGTGCCAAAAGTTGTAGTCTTCATGGGGTTGCGCTTGTCACGAGGGACCAGCTCCAGACCAGAAGCCTGAGCCATCTCTATTATGGCGGTATGGTCAGGTGTCCATCCAAAAACAGCTGATACCTTTTCTCCTAAAGGCCCGGTTACCTGACATGGTTCCAAAACCCCTCCCATGGCAGCGGTTAAAGATTCCGTCAGGCCTTCACCACCATCTGATAAGGGCACCTTTTTGATTACTGCCTCGGGAAAAACCTTGCTTACCCCAACCGCAATATGCTCGGCTACCTCCAAAGCTGACAAGCTCTCCTTGAATGAATCGGGAGCAATAAGTATTTGCATCAATACCTGCACCTCCCTCTGGTTAATTTGAAGATATCTACCATTTCCTCAGTTTCGTCCTCAGGTTTCCAGCCACTGGATTGATAGAGACGTTCTGTTTGCCGACGCCAGTAACGGCGATAATAGAGATTGCCCCTGGGACGTGCTGGCTGGTCTTTATTTTTATCAATAAACTCTTGTATTACCTGAGCTTCTTGCTGCCAGGCCTCACTCATAAACTTTATTTTTTCATCATCCCCCGCCCCTTGGGCATCCAGACGATGAGCGGTCTCTCTCCAGAATCCCTCCAGCTGGTTTCTCTGCGCTAAATAATCGTCTAAGTCGATTATCTGGCCATTGATAACCATCCGATGGAATCTTTCTCGCTGCCGCCAGTAATCCACCGCTTCCTCTTGCTGGTCTTCCCGGAATAGAAGAGGATTGTTTTCTACCCACCATAAGGGCTTAAACATAGCCAGACAGGGAGTTGAAGCCCCGGTTACCCAGTAAAGGCTGCTTTTTTCAGACAAACAGGCCACATAGCTGCCGGTAGTGTGGTCTCCAATTGGTCCACCTCCATGCATGCAAACACTATGCAAAGAAGCTCTCTGAAACTGGCTTCCTTCTATGCCGGGTTGGTGGGAGCGCAAGATGTCCATCATAACGCTTTCATCAATTTCTCCCCGCTTGGCTTCCAGTTCCAGTTGACTACAGTTACACCGCTCACGGGACCGGCTGAAATAAGTGAACAACTTATCTTTGTAGCAGCCAGCAAAATCGAAGTCCGCTGCTGATTTACACCATCTTTTTTCTAGGGCATGTTTTATCAAGTCGGGATGGGAAAGGTCATAATCTGAGCCAATAGTTAGGCCATTGGAAATGGCTCTGATATCGTTCACCTTTTGGGCCACCCAATACTTTCCCGCTGTTTCCAAGACCCAGGCTTCCTTTGGATCAGTGATCAGAAATGAGTTATGGTAGGTAAAGGGTTTTTCATATCCACAGTTTCCCCCCTGTCCATACCGATCCAGCAGTTCTATGATAAGTTCTAAAGCCTCTTGACTGGAACGGCACCGCTCCAAGGCCAGTCTTATTAAATCCATACCGATTAAGCCGGTGGGTTCATATTTCTCACGGGTAAAAACTGCTTCATTGCCAATATTAAGGCCAAACTCATTGCAGCCCATTTCACATCCCCATATCCAGGAAGGTTTTAAGAGCATAACTGCGTAGGTTTCTTCTACCTGTTCTATTTCAATATAGGTGCAGCGCACTTTGGTTCCAGCCGGGTACTTACGCCTGGGTACCTGTATCATTATGTGAGGTTCATTGGGCTGCCGGTCACTGTTTTTGGCAAAATAGATCCGGCCATCTCGGCTAACATCACTCATAGCAACCATGGTGTCACACATAGGAACGGCCCCCCTTCTATATAAGATTTTATCATGTGTGCTGGGTAACATACCTTATAATAAGGTATTATAATTTTACCTCATTACTGCGTTGATAATTGAATATTGTATACTTACTTCATTTAACCTGTTGTCCTTTTATGTGAAATGCTATAATTTTGCATAATTGCAGTTTTTTTATATTATTGAGGAGGCTATATCAATGAGTGAAGGTGTGTATAACCCTTATGTCAATGCCCAGGCCCAATTCGATAGAGTAGCAGATATCATTGGCCTGGACCAGCCCACTCGGGATTTACTGCGCCAGCCACTGCGCGAGTATCATTTCTTAATCCCGGTGCATATGGACGATGGAAGCACCAAAATATTCCGCGGTTTTCGTGTTCAGCACAATGACGCCCGTGGCCCAGCCAAAGGAGGCATACGTTTCCATCCCCAGGAGACTGCGGATACGGTGCGGGCTCTGGCCATGTGGATGACCTGGAAATGCGCGGTTGTAGATATTCCTCTCGGTGGAGGAAAAGGCGGTATTATCTGTGATCCCCGCACTATGTCCGAAAAAGAGCAGGAAAGGCTGTGCCGCGGCTGGGTCCGCCAGGTAGCTAAAAATGTCGGCCCAGATGCGGACGTTCCGGCTCCCGATGTTATGTCCAGCAGCAAACATATGCTGTGGATGCTGGATGAATTTGAAACTATTACCGGAGGACATTATCCCGGTTTTATTACCGGTAAGCCGGTGGGTATGGGCGGATCACTGGGGCGCACTGAAGCTACCGGTTATGGTGTAATCTATACCCTTCGTGAAGCTTTGCAGGATCGGAATGTCGATATTAAAGGCACTACCGCTAGTATTCAGGGATTCGGCAATGTAGCCCAGTATGCGGCCCAACTATTCTGCCAGTTGGGTGGGACAGTGACCGCGGTGTCCTGCTGGGACAATGTAGACCGTAAGGGATATACTTTCCAGAAGAAAGAAGGAATTAATGTCAACGAACTCCGCGGTATCACTGATACTTACGGCGGCATCAGTAAAGAAAAAGCCCGGGATCTGGGCTATAAGGTATTGGATGCCATGGCCTGGCTGGAAGAAGACGTGGATATTTTAATTCCAGCCGCCCTGGAAAACCAGATAACTCCTGATAATGTAAACAAAATAAGTCCCCAAGTGAAAATGATAGTGGAAGGAGCTAACGGCCCCACTACTCCGGAAGCCGATGAAATAATAAAACAGCGGGGCATTTACCTGATTCCCGACTTTTTGGCCAATGCCGGCGGAGTAACCTGCAGCTATTTTGAACAGGTGCAGAGCAATGCTAACTACTACTGGGAAAAAGACGAGGTATTGGAAAAGTTGGACACTAAGATGACCTCTGCCTTCCATGCCGTTAATGATTTGGCTAAGAAAAGCAGCCTGTATATGCGGGATGCGGCTTATGTAATTTCCATCAACCGGGTAGCTCAAGCCGTTAAAATGAGAGGCTGGGTCTAAACAAATCCTTAGAAGTAAATCAAGGAGCTCAACTGCCATAAGGTGTTGAGCTCCTTTTCTATGAATGAGTTTAGAGACCGCGATGAATGAAAGCATTGCTGGTCGGCTTAAGCAGGAGTATTAGCCGGGCGAGTGACGTACGACGAGCCGTTGCAACACACGGCGAAACTGAGGGCTGCGAAGCGGGGCGAGAAACAGGAGGTTTCGAGCAGCGAGGA
>DLUN01000110.1:0-5380 GCA_003444615.1 Syntrophomonas sp. | reverse complement strand
GAAGTAAGCCGATGTGTTGCAGGCAAGGAGTCTTGGAGCGAGCCGGCTAACACTCCTGCAAAGCCGTGGTTAGCGTCCACATAGAGATTGCTTCGTTGCTGCTCCTCGCCTTAACAGTGAATCCCGAAGGGCAGGGGCCATCTCGCCTCACCTGATTTTATTCATAAGCATCTGCAATGCAGCCCCGGATAACCTCATCCGGAAGTGGGTAAAAGAGTCCAGCTGGGTCGAACTTAACTGCCCAGTACATGAGTTCCCGGGTTTCCTCATCAATATTCTGCGTAAACTTAGGCTTGACTCCGCATTTCTGCTGCAGCTCTTTTACCTTCTGAGCAGCAGCGGTTACCATCTCTTCTCCGGTCATACCTGCAGTATTTACCCCAAAGGCATCCGCCAACACTGTAGCATTGTTCAAATAGTGCTTGGGGTACTGCTCCATCAATATGGGAATAAGCACGGCATTAGCTTCCCCATGAGGAACACGCAGTTGTCCTCCCACCGCATGGGCTACATTATGAATAGGATAGAATAAGCCGGACATAGCAAAGGACATGATAGCCATGTTGCTGGCTACCAGCATCTTGGTGCGGGCTTCCAGGTTTTTCCCGTTCTCAACCGCAATGGGCAAGTACTGGCAGATAAGTTTAATCGCCTGAATAGATAAGGCATCAATCATACAGTTGGTGCCCGGCGAACTAATGGCTTCAACCGCATGGGACAAAGCATCAAATCCAGTGTCAGCCGTCATTTTGGGAGGAAGCCCCAAGGTAAAATCAGGATCCAAAAAAGCATAATCAGCCGGCAGATAAGGATGAAGCAGATCACCTTTTACCTTGGTATCTTCATTGTATATGACTGCTATGGGCGATGATTCCGAACCGGTTCCAGCGGTAGTAGGCACTGCTATATGCGGCACATTTAGGGGTTGCCCCAGGGGGCGCATGTAAGGACCGATATTACCGGGCATGACCTCTTTTATGTCAATTTCCCCCATGCCCAGGAGGAATTTAACTCCCTTAACTGTATCCAGAACACTTCCGCCGCCTACAGCCAGTAAACCATCTACGGCCAATTCCCTGCACCAACGGGCACAGTCATTTACAACCCGCATTACTGCATCCGGCTCAATCTTGTCATAAATACCTACAATCCTAGGCTGCCCCTGAGCAGTAAATATATCTTCCACCTGCTCCACTATGCCAGCACTGACTATACCAGCATCAGTGATAAGCCCTATACGTTTGCATCCCATGTCCATAAAACGCTGGGGTATAAAGGTCCGACATCCGGAACCTACTTCTACCACGCTGCGATAATCCCACATAAAATATTTAGGTGTAGCCATCTTTAAAACCTCCTCTCTTATGACCTGCTCAGCGATTTAACCCGATTAACAGGTTCATTAATTTGTCATCACCATCCGGGGTTAGATCCTGGCAGATGTGTTTGACCTCGCTGTAGGCCATTAGAGAGTGATAGGAACACTCACGTCCATAACCACTTTGTTTGTATCCACCAAAAGGTGCATCCGGGCGCAAAACATGCCAGGTATTGATCCAAACCGTTCCCGTTCGGAGCCGGGTAGCCAACTTTTGAGCACGGCTGGCATTAGTGCTGCATATGCCTCCGCCCAGGCCGTAAATGCTGTCATTGGCCATAGCTATGGCTTCATCCACATCGTCATAGGGAATAACACACTGTACGGGGCCAAAAATTTCTTCCCTTACCTGGGTCATCTTATTATTACAATTTATGAAAATGGTAGGTTCATGGAAAAAGCCCTTCTCGTAGATCCCTTCAGTCATCCTATTGCCGCCATAAGCCAGCTGAGCCCCTTCTTCCTTACCGATCTGCACATAGCGACAGATAGTATTCAGTTGCTCCTGGCTGGCTATAGGTCCTAAATCCGTTTCCATATCCAGCTGATTGCCAATCACCATTTTTTTGATCTTGGCAATCATACGCTCCACCAATTCATCCTGCATAGAACGAGGTACAAATAATCTGGTGCCCGATTCACAAACCTGGCCGGAATGGAAGAGGAATCCCAACAGGCACATATTGGCGGCTACCTCCATATCAGCATCATCCAGCACTATAATGGGAGATTTGCCGCCGAGCTCCAGAGTCACCCGCTTTATGGTATCCGCGGCCTGATGGGCAATCTGGCGCCCCACCTCCGTGGAGCCGGTAAAAGCTATTTTGTCAACTTCAGGATGACCGGCCAGGTAATTGCCCATGGAAGAGCCCGGGCCCGTAATAACATTAAAAACTCCCGGAGGAACACCGGCCTCACTGAGAATTTTGGCCAGCTCCAAGGTGGTAACAGGTGTAATACTGGCTGGTTTCAAAACTATACTGTTTCCCATAGCCAGGGCGGGAGCAATTTTATAAATAGCCAGAATCAGCGGAAAGTTCCAAGGGGTTATGCCGGCACACACTCCTACTGGTTCTCGTTTCCAGAAAGAGTGCATGGGGGCCACCCAGGGAGGGGAAAAGAAGGTATGTTCTACTTTGGGCAGTTCTTTGGCGATCATAGCCGTTAACAAGAGAGTACCCGCCACCTCAGCCACATCCACGGTAGTAGTCCGGCGGATAGTAGCTCCCGAAGTCAGAGACTCCAGATAACCCAGTCGCTCTTTATTGGCTACTACCAGCATAGCAGCGTTCATGAGTACCTGGGCTCTTTCTTCTATGGATTTGTCAGCCCAGATTCCCGACTCAAAACTCTGGCGGGCCGAATCCAGAGCCCGGTCCACATCTTCCCTGGTACCCCGGGGCACAGTAGCTACCAGTTCCTGGGTGGCAGGATTGATCACTTCCATCCTGTCTCCTGAAAATCCTGGAGTCCATTCACCATCAATAAACATCTGGTATTCCATGATATTACTCATCATTTACTCCCCCTTAAACCTGATGCAAGTCCCTAGACATTGCTTGCACCTGCCTTTGAACATGGGAATGATCAAACTAAGATGTTAGTATGAATGATACTTCTAACATCCCCTACTCACTTTATGACATCCCTCCTTTACATAGAATAGGTCATGGTTGTGTGCTGGACAGTTGGTTTAAGCATAGGTAGAAACGAGGCAGGACACTCATCTGGGTTGCCAAGACTGGTCATCATCGTCAACCCCGGTCGACCATCCGACTAGCCTTGTTAATTGAAAGTTACCATAATCTGTAATGAAGGGTCAAGGGAATACTCTCTCCTCCTTACTCTAGGTAATATTTCAACTGGCTATTTTATTTAGTTCCTTTGTCACATGCCTTTTCGCCTATTATTCGCAGTAAAGCCAGAGTATTTTGAAAAAAGTATTATTTCGGTTCGTAATGATTATCTCGATAAGCTATAATCTGAGTAAGGAACAAAATGCCCGGAGGTGATTTGACGGATTATTAGATCAGCAGCACACAGTGTGAACTAATGGGGAAAAGCTTGGAGGTGTTCGTTAAGGTGTCGCAAATAAGATATGAAGACAGGCCATGGCTCAAACACTATGCTTCACAGGTTCCAGCCAATCTTGATTATGAAAAAGTATGTATCCCCCACATGCTTGAGAATTCGGCCCAAAAATACCCCGACCATACCGCTCTTATTTTTCAAGGTTATTTTATCAGCTACCGGGATCTAAAAGACATGGTAGACCGTTTTGCTACCTGTCTGGCTGATTTCGGAGTACAAAAAGATGATAAGGTAGCCATCCTGCTACCCAACTGCATTCACATAGTAGTAGCTTACTTTGCTCTTTTGAAACTAGGGGCAGTGGCAGTAATGAATAATCCTTTGTACACTGACCGCGAACTTGAATACCAGTATAATGATTCCGGCTCGAAAGTCCTGATTTGTATGGATTGGCTCACGGAACGCATGGTGGCATTGCGGCCTAGAACGGGCATTAAGCAGATAGTATCGGCTTCACTGGGCGACTATTTACCGGAGGATAAAGCAGGGTCCATCCCAGCTGCCCCGTTGCCCGAGGCCGAAGATGTCTATGATTTTAAATGGTGTCTGACCAATTATCCAGCTCAACCTCCTCAGGTAGAAGTAGGTTGGCATGATGTGGCTGTTTTGCAGTACACTGGTGGTACCACCGGCCTTCCTAAGGCAGCTATATTGACCCATCGCAATTTGAGTTCCATGATCCAAATGTACAGAGCCTGGATTTATGATGCGCAGCCGGGAGAAGGAACCATGCTAGCCGCCACACCAGTTTTTCATATTTTAGGCATGCAGGTAGCTATGAACCTGCCCGTCTACATGGGCTGGCGCAATGTACTTATTCCCCGCCCCACCCCTGATGCTCTGCTGGAAGCTATTCGCCTCTACCAGCCTAACTTTGCTCCCTTGGTGCCTACCCATTATATAGGCATGCTCCAGCATCCAGATCTGGCTAAAACCGATCTTACCTGTTTTAAGGGACTGTTTTCGGGAGGAGCTTCACTGCCGGTAGAAGTCCTGCGCCGCTTTGAAGAAATATCCGGAGCCGTGATCTGTGAAGGATTCGGTATGTCAGAAACTTCTCCTCAAACCCATCTCAATCCTTACGGAGACGGCGGCCCCCGTAAACCAGGCAGTATCGGCATTGGCTGGATTGACACTGAGATTCGCATAGTAGATATTGATACCGGTGAAGATGCTCCGGTTGGCCAGCCTGGCGAAATGTGGTTCAGAGGTCCTCAGGTTACCAGTGGATACTATAACAAACCAGAGGAAACGGCCCTGGCTATTACTGCGGACGGATGGCTGAAATCCGGTGATATAGCCTATATGGATGAGGACGGCTATTTCTTTGTGGTAGACCGCAAAAAAGACATGATCATCTCCAGCGGCTATAATATCTATCCCCGGGAAGTTGAAGAAATCTTTTACCACCATCCTAAAGTTAACAAAGTTGCGGCCATTGGCATTCCCGATGAAAAACGCGGCGAAAATGTGGCCGTTTATATATCCCTTCAACCTGGAGAAACAGCTACTCCCGAGGAGTTTATGGAATTCTGCAAGCCCCAGCTGGCCAAATATAAATGGCCCACCGTTATAGAAATATGGGACGAATTACCGGAGAGCAATGTAGGTAAATTGCTCAAACGGCAACTCCGTGAAATTGTCTTGGAACAAATCGCTGCCAGCAAGGATAAGTAAGATTACATAACCGAATTCTATAAGCTATTAGATTCAAGAAAGGACTGGTTACCACCAAGGTTACCAGTCCTTCGTTTCTCCATCGGTCTTTATCAGCAAAGTAGATAAACCGCAGTTCAATTCCTCATAAGTAATATAAAAACTTGGGGAATGAGTATTCGTATATAGCCCCTGCCTGTGTGTTTCAATTCCTCATAGGTAAGATAAAACCCTACACTTAATCCTTGAAATGCG